>CAYZYB010000295.1:0-6397 GCA_964481505.1 uncultured Planctomycetaceae bacterium
CCGATTACCTTGATCTGGATAGCGACAACGACGGAATTGAAGACGCGGCTGAACGCGGAACGCCTGGCCCCGACATGGCTCAGACGGGTGAAGTTTCAAATACAACGTCAGATGCCGACGGCGACGGTCTGCTGAATGTGTTTGAGGACGGAACTACAACCGATGGGTTTGACGTCAACGATGACGACATCACCACATCAGTTGTCGATGGCACAGTCACCGTTGAGTCAAACAATCTGGCCGACACCGACATAGATACTGACGTCACCGGAGCAGGTGCAGTCGGGATGCTTCGTGATGTTGATTTTCGTGATGTTCATGAATCCGTTGTGTGGTCCATCGCAGGAGACGCTTCTGTTGCAGAAGGGGCTTCCGCGGACTACTCCGTCACGCTGGCTGGCACTTTGGTCAACGGAAAATCAGTGTCTGTTGATCTGGGCCTTTCGGACACCGGGACTGCAGCCAACGATCACGACCCGCTGGGCACAGCGGCAGCCGGTGCCGTTAAGGATGCTGTGGACGCCTACAACGCAGGCAGCAATCCGGGCACACTGGCATGGGATGGCACAACGCTGACCTTCACTAGTGACGGCACTGGCCCAATGGCGCCACTGGACTTCTCCCTGCCAACCAATGATGACAACAACATCGAAGGCGACGAAGATTTTGATGTCGCTTTGAGTAACCCTGCTTCCGCGGACGGAGACACGGTTACTCTGAACAATGACTCTGTGACAACAACCGTAACAGAAACGGAAGCGGCTCTGTGGTCCTTGAGCGGTACTCCGGCAACTGTCAACGAAGGTGCTTCGATCGATTATTCGATTGCATTGTCGGGCAGCTTCCAAAAAGACGAAACCGCAATCGTGAAGCTGATGCTGACCGATGGACTCACAAACGCCGCTGACCTTGGCCTTGAAGCGGCCAACTTAACGGACCTGTACGCTCAGGTCGCATTGGCCGCAGCGGGGCGCAGTGACCTTGACTTTAATTCTGCTACAGGCGAGCTGACCTACACGGCTCCGTCTGATGGCGCGTCGATGGCCGACGTTGACTTCTCACTGGATGTCGCCAACGACGACTTCATCGAAGGCAATGAAGACGTCACGGTCAGCCTGGTGTCGCCGGTTGCTTCCAGCACCACCGGAGCGGCGGTTTCTATCGACACAAGCAACGACGAAGTCACTACAACGATTGCCGACACAACGGACGCTGCGGGCACAGCCAATGATGGCCCGGCGGAATGGTCTCTGACCGGCGACAGTACGGTCGACGAAGGCGGAGCAGCCACTTATACGCTGAAGCTTAGCGGTGCGTACGGTGCAGGCGAAAAAGTCTCAGTTAAGGTTGAAAACACAAACGGCACAGCTGGCGACACAGACCTCGAAAATCCAGGCTCCAACACGACGGACCTGCATGCGAAACTGGCGTTGATCGCCGCATCACGAAGCGATGTGGACTTCAATCCGTCCACCGGAGAACTGACATTCACGTCGCAGTCGGACGGCGACACGATGGAAGACTTCGTCTTTACTCTGGACGCTTTCAATGATGATCTGATTGAAGGCGACGAAGATTACGCAGTCAGCATTTCCGCCGCGGCAACTCCGAGTTCCACAGGTGTGATGGTCGGCATCGACACGGCGGCTGATCGAGTTTCGACGACGATCAAGGACACGCTGGGCGACGGTCTGGCCGACGAACAGGCTTTGTGGGCTATCAATGGTCCGGCAACTGTTGACGAAGGCGACACGACGACGGATTACACGATTAGTCTGAGTGGAATGTTTGGCGATGCAGAAACGGTCAGCATCACGATTGGGCTGACGGACGACTCCACGCTTGGAAACGACCTTGGCTCAGCTCCTGTTGCCGCAAACCAGGCAGATCTCTTTGCCGCTGTGAAGGCAGTGGCGGATGCGAGGATGGACTTGTCATTCAACGATACCACTGGTGTCCTGACATTCATTTCGCAGGGTGAAGGCGACGAAATGGAAGATGTCGTCATCACACTCGACGCGACAGAAGACAATCTCGTGGAAGCCGATGAGCAGTACACGATCGCTCTCACCGCGCCGACAACGTCAACAGGTGCAGCCATTGCCCTGGATACCAGCAACGATGACATCCAGACAACGATTCTGGATGACGACACCGCTCTGATTTCCGTCACGGCGACGGTTCCGAATGCATCGGAACCTGGCGGGCTGGGCTTCTTCACGGTAGCGATGACGAATCCGTCTTCAGTGCACACGGTTGTCGACTACACAATATCGGGCAGTTCCACTGATGGAACGGACCACACCTCACTCAGTGGCACGGTCACGATTCTTGCCGGCAATATCAGCCAGCTGGTTTTCGTTCCAGTCATCGACGATCTGTTTATTGAAGGCGACGAAACGCTGACGATAACGCTCGATTCGATCACCAGTGGCGATCCGCAAGTCACTATTGATACTGCGAACGACAGTGACACAGTCACTATCGCAGATAACGACGGTCCAGGACTCTGGAGCCTCACCGGACCTGGTGCAGTTGCAGAAGGCGACACCACTGGCGACTACACGATCAGCCTGGGCGGCCTGTTTGGCAATGGAGAAGACGCCAGTGTCACGATCAGCCTGACCGATGGGCCGACGGGTGATGCGACCGAAGCATCAGACCTTGGTGCTGCTGCAAATACGACGGCGAACCAGACTGAATTTTTCGCGGCCGTGAAAGCCGCTGCGGATGTTCGAGATGATTTGTCATTCGACGACGCAACCGGCGTGCTGACCTTCATGGCTCAGAGCGACGGATATGCGATGGAAGACCTGGTGCTCACACTGGATGCGGCTGAAGACGACATTGTGGAAGGCACAGAAACGTTTACAGTCAGTCTTGCAGCTCCAGGCACTTCCACGGGAGCCAGCGTGGGGCTCGACGCCGCAAATTCTGTTTCTACGGACATCACAGACAACGACACAGCGCTGGTTTCCGTTTCGGCAACAACAGCCGACGCCAGCGAACCGAGCACTGACGGCCAGTTTACCGTCAGCATGACCAACCCCTCTTCTACGGATACAGTCATTGCTTATTCCGTTGGGGGAACAGCAACTGACGGCACAGACGATGCTGGCCTGACGGGCACAGTAACAATTCTGGCCGGACAAACGACGGCAGTCATTGACGTCGACGTGACGGACGACATGCTGCTTGAAGGCGACGAAACTGTCATCGTGACTTTGACGGCCATCACCAGCGGCGATCCGCAGATCGCAATTGATGGTTCCAGCAGCATGGATACGGTGACAATCGCCGACGATGATGGTCCGGCTCTTTGGAACATCTCCGGCCCAGCTTCAGGCTCCGAAGGCACAACCGTCGACTTCACTGTGTCGCTGTCCGGCGCGTTTGGAGCGGGTGAAGACGCATCTGTTAAGCTCAATCTGGATGCCCTGGACACGACCAGCACAGACTACGCGAAAATCATCGACGCGATAGAGTTGGCGGCAGACGCCAATCTGAATGTTAACTTCGACGGCGCGGACACGCTGACTTACACGGCGGTAGGTGACGGCGACACGATGGCCGACTTGACGATTTCCGTCGCCCTGGCAGACGACGATCTGGCGGAAGGCCCGGAAGACTTCGCACTGGAACTTTCTGCTGCAACATCCACCAGCGGTGTGAGTGTCGGCATCGATAATTCCACAGCGACAACGACAATCAACGACAACCTCACCAATGACACACTGACGTGGTCGCTTGTTTCGAGTGACGGCGACGCAACAGAGGCTGTTGATGAAGGCGATTCCGGTTCATACACACTCAGCCTTGATGGCAATTTAGGGGCCGGAGAATCCGCCACCGTTAAGCTGAGTCTCACTGACGGATTGACAAACGATACTGACGTTGGCGTTTCTATCACCAATCAAAACGACTTCTACGCCCAAGTTGCGCTCATTGCAGACGGGAGAAGCGACCTGTCATTCAACGCCGTGTCCGGTGAATTGACTTACACGGCCACGAACGACGGCGACACGATGGCTGATGTCGTGGTTTCTCTGGAAGCCAAAGACGACGATCTCATTGAAGGTCCGGAAACATTCAGTCTTACGCTCGCGCCTGCTGCTGTTCCAAGCTCCAGTGGAGCCAACGTGGTCATTGACGGAACGGCTGACAGCGTCACCACAACGATTGCCGATCTGGACAGCCCACCTGTTTGGTCAATCGGTGGTGACGCTGTTGTCAATGAAGGCACAGCTGCAAACTATGCAATCAGCCTTTCTGGGGAATACGGTGCAGGCGAACGCATCACCGTAAAAGTCGGTATCTCCAACGATGGAATTCTCGACAACGACCTCGAAACGTCTGGCAACAACCTCACCGATATCTACGCGGAACTGGCTCTTGTTGCCGACAGCCGCGATGATCTCGAATTCAACCCGATGACGGGCGACATTACGTTCATCTCGCAAGGCGATGGCGACACAATGGAAGACATTGTCTTCACACTTGACGCCGTCGACGATGATTTTGTTGAAGGCGATGAAGCGTACAAGGTCACTTTGACTGATGCTGCTGTGAGTAGCACAACGGGTGTCGCGGGCGTGACAATCGACGCCGCAGCGAAAGAGATTTCGACCACGATCAAGGATGTTGACCAGCCATCCGGTGACCCCGATGGGCCGGCTGTGTGGAGCATCAACGGCACGACATCCGTCGACGAAGGCGGTGTTGCTGACTACACCATTTCGTTAAGCGGCAAGTACGGTGTGAACGAAGTTGTGAGTGTCCAAGTGGGGCTGTCGGATGACGACACAATTGCCGCTGATATTGCAGGTGCGACTGATAATCAGGAAGAGTTGTTCAATGCGATCCAGGCCATCGCCGACGGGCGAGCGGACCTGGCGTTCGACGACAGCAATGGCATACTTACGTTCATGTCGCCGTCTGATGGGGCGGAAATGGCTGACATTGACATCAGTCTGCAGGCGTTTGACGACAACCTGATCGAAGGTGCAGAAGACTACACCATCACTCTCAGCGACGCGCCCGTGGCAACAACCACCGGTGTTGATTCTGTGAACATCAGTGCAACAGAAGGCAGTGAGACCACAACCATCAACGACACTGTCGGTGTCAACGGTGACCCTGATGGTCCAGCCGAATGGTCCTTGACCGGCGACGCCAATGTCGATGAAGGCGACGCCGCTGACTACGCGATAAACCTGACTGGCAACTACGGCGACGGCGAAACCGTCACTGTGAAGATTACCTTGGCCGATAGTTCAACAAATGACGGCGACCTTGGCACTGCTGCGGCTCCAACGAATAATCAGGACGAACTCTTCGATGCCATCACAGCTGCAATTGGTTCGCGAACCGACCTGGAGTTCGACGAATCAACGGGCGAGCTGACCTTCACAGCTCAGGGCGAAAACGATGCGATGGAAGAACTCGCGTTTTCACTGGCAGCACACGACGATTCTTTGATCGAAGGTGATGAAACGTTCAACGTTGCTTTGTCTTCAGCATCGGTCGGCAGTACCACCGGTCTGTCGCCAACGATTAACAGCCTGTTGAACAATGTCGACACCGTGATTGCTGACACTCAAGATGTCGGCGGCGATCCGGATGGTCCGGCGGCATGGCAAATCACCGGCCCGGAAAATGCCGACGAAGGCACAACACCTGAATACATCGTTTCGCTTTCCGGTGAATTCGGTGCCGGGGAAAATGCGATCGTAGAAATCGACCTGACCGACGGTCTGACCAACAGCGACGACTACGACGATATCATCGTGGCGATTCAGGCGGCTGCTGATGCGAACCCAAACGTCAACTTCGATGGCATCAACAAGTTGACCTACACGGCTCCAGCGGATGGAGCAACGATGGATGACCTCGTCATTAAACTTCCTCTGATCAACGATGACTTCATCGAAGGCCCTGAAGACTATACTCTGACGTTGACCGGACCGGATTCAACCAGCGGCGCCGAAGTTGCGCTGGGAGACGACACTGAAGTCACCACGACAATTGGCGATACTCAGTTGCCTGACGGAGCCAATGACGGTCCGTCGACGTGGTCGATCACCGGGTCGGACGAAGTCGATGAAGGTGGAACTGCCAGTTACACAATCGGCCTGACGGGCAATTATGGGATCAACGAAAAAGTGAGTGTTGTCGTGGGGCTTAACCCCGGCACGACGTCAGACAATGATCTTGGAGCCGACACCGAAACCAATCGGGACGATCTCTACGCGGCCCTCACGACGCTCGCTGGGTCTCGCGATGACATTGAATTTGACGAAGACACCGGCACCCTGACGTACACTTCGCAGGCCGATAATGATGCGATGGAAGACATCACGGTTTCCATCGGCGCGAACGATGACGATTGGATTGAAGG
>CAYZYB010000296.1:0-6385 GCA_964481505.1 uncultured Planctomycetaceae bacterium
AAAGATGTCAACATCACTGTGGAGCTGGTGAATGCAGCGATGCGTACTGCATGGCAGCGTGAAGAAGTGACCGTTGCAGAAGCTGCAGACGACGCCGAGTTTCTTCGAAGACTTACACTGGATCTTGCGGGTAGAATTCCTGCCGTGTCTGAGCTTCGGGAGTTTCTTGCGGACCAGTCGACAACGAAACGATCACAGGTCGTGAATCGGCTCCTCGACAGCCCGGCCTTCGTTCGCAATTTCACGACCGTATGGCGGAACGCCCTGATACCTCAGGCCAACAGTCAGACGCAATTCCGCGGTCTTATTCCCGGGTTCGAAGCATGGCTTTGGGAACGTCTCTCAAAAGGCGAACCGTGGGATGATGTCGTTCGAGAAATTATTACCGCGAAGGTCGATTTCACCAACGGCCCGGCGCTTGCTGCGACGACCAGCCCCGATGCATTCTTTGCGGTTCGGGAGCTTAAGCCCGAGAATCTGGCGTCCGGAACAGCACGTGCGTTTTTGGGTGTGCGGCTCGATTGTGCGCAGTGTCACGATCACCCGTTCGATAAGTGGAGTCAGGAACAGTTCTGGAGCCTGGCGGCGTTTTATTCGGGCTTCAGCCGACCGGATGATGCCGATGAAGACGATCCTCGTGCCATGATGAGTCTGACGGAGAAGACTGACGCGCGTTCGATAAAAATTCCAGGAACCGAAAGCACTGCGTCGGCCGTCTTTCTTACAGGGACTGCTCCTGACTGGAGGACGACAACGCAAAGCCCACGTGATCTGCTGGCGGAATGGATTGTGCACGACGAAAATCCTTACTTTGCGAGAATGGCGGTCAACAGAATGTGGGCTCAGTTCTTTGGCCGTGGAATCGTCGATCCGGTGGATGATTTTTCTGACAATAATCCGGCGTCGCATCCGCAGGTGCTGAATATTCTGGCGGAAGATTTCGTGAGTAGTGGTTACGACATAAAACGACTGGTGCGGGTCATCACAGCGACGGAAGTGTATCAGCTATCCAGCGTGCAGAGCCATGAGTCGCAGGCTGAGGCGTCGCACTTCGCAAGGGCTGTGCTACGCGGCCTGACGCCGGAACAGCTGTTCGACAGTCTGGCCGAAGCTGTGGGGTTCTATCAGCCCTATCGAAGCGATAATCCATTTGTCATCGACACGAATTCTCCACGTGCGGAATTTCTGAACATGTTTCGTGACAGCGCGGAATCGGCACTGGACCGCGAAACCACAATCCTGCAGGCGTTGGCAATGATGAACGGTGAATTCATGGAAAGGGCGACGAGCCTGGATAACAGTCAGACTCTGAGGGCAATCGCCGAGTTTCCTGCGATGACAGCAGATGAGAAGCTGGAAACCCTGTTTCTTGCATCACTCAGTCGGCAACCAACGACAGCCGAGCGAAAGCGACTTGGTGAATACATTGCCGCTGGAAAATCGTCTGAGGATTCCAAATCTGCGTTGTCGGATGTATTCTGGGCGCTGTTGAACAGCAGTGAGTTTTTACTGAATCACTGATCACTTCTTCTTTTCACTCCATTTTTATTCTGTTGATTGCCGCCCACGATGTGCCACGCAAAACACTTTCTTGCTCTCTGCCTTAGCGTTTGCCTGTCTCTGGCTTGCTGCGGTTGCGGTGAAGTCGAAGAGACACAGGGGTTCAACCCGCTGGCCGCCAATGATCTCCTTGACGAAGTGCGCGACCTTTCGAAGCCCGTAGAATGGCCACAGCTCAGTGAACCGGGGCCGGTGGACGAAGATGCTCCCGAAGAATTCACTGAGACAGAATCGGGTTTACGCTACCGAATCAGACGCAATTCGAAAGGGCGGAAACCTCGTCCGGCAGACGCCGTGGTTGTCTATTATCGAGGGAGTCTTGATGATGGTTCGGTTTTCGACAGCTGCTATGGCCGAAAAGCACCGGCACAATTTGCGCTCCGCAGCGTCATCGCGGGATGGACGGAAGGCCTGCAACTCGTAGGCGAGGGTGGCATGATTGAACTTGAGATCCCTGGCGAACTGGGATACGGAAAGAAGGGACACGGCAACAATATTCCTCCGGACGCTACGCTCCACTTCATCGTCGAAATAATTAAAGTGGTCAGATAGCAACGCGTATCGGGAACGCGGCATCGTTATGGCCCGACGACTGTGTCTGTTTCGAGCAACAAAAGTCGCCGGGCGATGTTTTCTTCCGGGATGCGAAAGCACGTGCTGACCGCGGCACGGTATTCTTCCAGCTGTGGTCCATAGTGGCCAATTTTCTCCGCCACCCATTCTTTTGTGGTGCCGAAAAAGCGATCGGTTTTGAAATCCAGAATATCGGCCGCAACCGGTTTGCCTTTTCGGGTGACCAGGACGAGCCTGTCGATGGTACCCAACACGATCGCGCCGTCTCGCTTCAGGACATAGGGCCGTTCGTTTTCGACGACCAGCCGGGCCGCACCGGATGCAATCTCGTCGGCGAAACCCGCCAACTCATCAACATATTGCAATCCTGTCACAGTCAGAGCGCGTTTTGTGTTTTTGCGTTTCAGCATGTCATAAAAATCAACCAGCAGAGACTCGACCGCCGGTTCCGGAATGAACTGCGTCGCAGCAATATCGCGAAGCAGGCTCTCCGATGGCGGTTCCGCATCAAGCCATTCGATGCTTTCGAACCATGCGTGAATCAATGTTCCCTTGATTCGCGGATCAAGCCCGTCCTGCGATGCCTGTTCCGGCGGTTGACTGATTCGCAGGCGGACCCGAGTTTCTTCGTGCCGTGAAGGCGCTTCTCGACGAAGTCCACGCTTTCTGGACTTCATTTTTGCGAGTGTGATTTTAGGAACAGCCTGCTGTTTTCCGGCAGCTGCTACCTGAGGCGACATGGTGACGTGCGGTTGTTCGTGAAACCACGCAGGGTCTCCGTTCTGAAACAACACCTGGTCGGCCGGCGCCTGTTTGTCTTGCGTTAACGAAGCCAGTAAAACGCCTGCGAAGGATGCGGGGGGCTTTTCCGACTGCGATGGCGGAACCAGCATGTGCAGCGCGTGAACCGCGCGGGTGAGTGCAACGTAAAGCAGGCACAGCGCCTCCGACACATCTCGCGACATTGTTTGCTCAAAGGCTTCCTGCAGTGTTTTCGGTAACAGGCTGCGTATCGCTTTGTTTCGCCAAACGCAGACGCGATCGGGAGATTCCCCCGGTGTGGAACTCGCAGCAGCCGCACTCGGCGTCATAAACAGTTTGCTGTCAAGTTCCGGAAGAATGACGATGTCAAACTCGAGCCCCTTGCTTTGGTGCACCGTCATCACTCGCACCTGCGCGGTTTCGGAACGACTCAGACGACTTTTCTCCAGCATTCGAACAAAGTCCGCCGGGTTCAGCGAAGGAGCCTCGTCGAACTGCCAGCCCTGCGCAACAATTTGCTGCAGTCGCATCACGTCGCGTTGGTTGCAATGCTGACGAATGCCTTCGGACAGCCATTGCAGCGTTGGTCCATAGCCATTGTCCATCAGACGCGTCCGGATTTCTGCGGCAGTTTTGGCAGCGGCATCGTCTTCCGTCCATGTCGTCAATTCCACCAGTCCGGCCAGTGGCGAATTAGCGACGTGGAATCGAGAAATTCGACATCCGGGATGGCTGGCCAGATGCAGCAAAGAGTTGATGGCCAGAACCGCCGGGCTATCGACCGGAGCGGTTCCACCTTCTTCACTGGCGGGGACTCCCATCAAATTCAATTCGTGAACCAATCTGGCAACAGTGCCATTTTTCCGCGTCAGCACACCAATCTCGGCGCCCGGGCAGCGTTCGTGGTGCTCACGGATTTGTTCGGCCACCCAATGGTAATACGGCACGCGACGTTCTTCTGCGTTGCCTTCAGGCAGCTCAGGCGATGAACGTAATTCTGAGTATCCAGGGAGTTCGTTGAGTACGGTCGAATGGGACGGAAATTGCTGTTGCCAGTGAAAGCAGGCAGGTCCGAATTCGTTCAGATTGTTGTGTTCGTTGAGGTGCTTGAAAACCTGATTCACCGTGTTGATCACCGGCATCGAAGAGCGTCGGCTTTGATCAAGCGACGATGCGTCGATCGTTGGCATCGTGTTTTCGACAACGTCCAGAATTTCTGCCACACCACCGCGCCAGCCGTAGATGGCCTGCTTGGGATCTCCGACGCAAAAGAAACTGGAATCATCCGGCTTGGCCGCGATCTGCAGCGCAAGGCGTTTCAGAATTCTCCACTGGTCCGGTGACGTGTCCTGAAATTCATCCAGCAGCAAGTGCTTTAAAGAACTGTCGAGGCGAAAATTCATTCGAGAACCATTGGCCGCTTCATCTGCGTGAGCGAGCACACGGGTAACGTCTCCAAACCCGAGCCAGCCGTGTTCTGAACGGAGTCTGCGATATTCCAGATCGAACCGACGAATCAGATCGTGCGTGGCCTTTGTTTGCTGAGCCATGGTTTCCAGCAATTCCGCTTTCGCGTGCTGAATGAGGCTTTCGTAAGCTTCGACCAGTCCACCGGGCAACTCCTTTTTGTAGTAAGTTGGATCGCCTTCAAACACTTTTTTCGACAGCCCTGCTCCGATAAATTTGTCCCATTGCCCGGCGCGAAAACGTTCGATATCCTGCCCGACGGCTTTCACGATACGCTTTTCGTCCGGTGGAGTTTCCGCGAAAACACCCTGAATCGCCGTTTCGATTTCTTTACGATCCAGCCGTTTGGGTTTAGGAATCTTCTGCCACGCCGCAGCGTCAGTCAGCAGGAACAACTCGTGATACTTGAGAACCGTGTCATCGATCAAATCACGAACACTGCGTTTGCTATCCCCTTTGGCCAGCATCTGCATAAGCCTCTGCGCGTCTTTCGGCATCTGTTGGGCCAGCACCGCGTCGGTGGCTTGCTGTCGAAGCTCGCGGTCGACGTGGTCGTCGATGATTCCCCAGCCTGGAGGCAGGCCGAGTTCCAGTGTGAGGCTTCGGGCGACTTGCTGGAAGAAACTATCCAGCGTGCAAACGCGCATTCGATGCAGTCGGCTGGTGACGCTTACTAACAACTCTCGAGCGCGCTGTTGAGTGACTTCCGCCGGGGCCAGGAATTCTGCCAGCCGTTCGCACTCGTCTGGATCTTCAGCCGCCGCCGCCATTCTCAGCAAAACGCGTCCCAGAATTTCGCCGGCGGCTTTCCGCGTGAATGTTGTGGCGAGAATCGTTTCCGGCGGATTCCCAAGAAAAAGCTCGCGCAGAAAGTGTCCCGAAAGCTGGAAAGTCTTGCCGCTGCCAGCGGACGCTCGAATCAGTTTGTACATCCCGAAACGTATCCTCCGTGGTGGATTCGGCTGTGTTCTCAAAATCTAAGTACAGCAGTTTACACAAAACCACCCAGAATCGCAGCAGCTTCGTAACGAAGTCGGCAGCCTGAATGCGCTCATGGATTTTTGCAGGGCGTCATTGCTGAAGAGACTTCGCGCCTTGCCGCGACGGAATCGAAGAAGAAACTCTGACGCTCGACGGTCAGCAGGTTGGCACAGCGTGCTCCTTCGCTTGTCAGCGAGAATTTGACCTTGCACACGTGTTTTTTCAGCGCACGAAACTCAGCCCTGGCGGCGCATGACGGGCAAACGTGACTGCTGACCCGCGACTGACCTGCGCGTGTTACGTATTTGAACACGGAATTACGCGGCTTTCGGTAGAACTACTGCACATCGCCATAAACCGATTGTGAAATTCCGCCAAATCCGTTAGACCTATACAGTCACGACGTCCCTTACTGGGGTGATGGATGGAAGTCACTCTTTCCCACGAATTCGAGGGGATGTTTTCGAGTCCAGAACCACGAGCACATTATGAAAAAAATAGCCGTTTCCATAGCCTCCCTTATGTTGCTCGCAACAGCTACTGTTGTAGTTGTGAGTTCGCCGTTTCCGCAACAGAACAGCACTGCTCGCTGGGATGATCCGAGTGCGATTCCGGTCTACCAGACCAGCATCGTGGTGAAAGAAAGCGACCAGGTAGAGATTTCGGTCGATATTCCGGGCACGATCATCAAGCTGACACCAGATGCTCGCGGAGGCGTGGTCGAAAAAGGTCAGGTGGTTGTTGAACTGGATTCATCACTCGTGGACGCTCAGCTTGTCGAACTTGATGCAAAGGCCAAGTCTGAGGTTCTAATCGCTTTTGCGAAGCATGCATTGGCAGCAGCTGAGTTGAAGGTGGCAAATCGTCTTGCCGCGAACAAACGAGTGACGGACAAAGGTCGTCCGCCGCTGTACACGCCAGACGAAATTCGAGAACTGGAACTGGAAGTCGTCAAGGCGAAAGCAGAGCTTGATAAGGCCAATGAAGATCAGCGGTTTGCGGGATTGGCTTTGCAAACAAAACGCGTTGAGCTATCCCAATA
>CAYZYB010000297.1:0-6376 GCA_964481505.1 uncultured Planctomycetaceae bacterium
GTGCTGTATCTCATGGCCTGAACAGGATCTGTAACCTTGTTTACGACGACATAGAGTGCGGCTTCCGGTCGTTGCAACAACGGCCTCAGAGCACTGTACCAACCGTAGCGGTATCCGATTTCGGCCGGCGTTTCCCACATCATTGTTTGCGATGGTCCCAGCTTCATCATCGCTTCGACATCGGCCAGAGACGTACCCTTTTCAAAAGCTCCTTCAGGACACGCTTCCCGCAATGCCGATCCTGACATGCTGTGCCCGGCTCCCGCTCGGATTTCGATCAGGAGTATGCCGAGAAGCACGAACAGAATAATTGCGGATGCCTTCTTCCGCCCTGGAGAAACTCCATCAGCATCAGTACTTGTTGCGAGGTCTTCTGACATCGAGAATGTCTCCATCTGGAAATAGTTGTATAAAAACTGGATGGTGAGCCCAATCACCTCACCTTTCAACACTCAGAGATTACCAACCCAAACCCCAAACGGCACTCAAAGGCTGTGTTTTTTTCCAGAACATCACGGCAGCAATCGTTGAATTCCGTTCAGGCAGTCAGAGCTTCACGGGAAACTGTTGCTATGTTTTGGGCAACGGAGCAGTACGCTGGTCTGGGCTTGCAGAGCGGCTTCGGAAAAGATAGCTGGCTGCGAGCAGTGTTATCAAAACATACGTCGACGTGATCAGGATCATCCCGGTTCGAAGATGCACCAGAAAAAGAATGCCAGCACACAATGCCACGACAAATATGGCCCGCTTTCCGGCTTTACGATTTGCGAAAACCATCCCCGCACCAGTGAAGGCTGCAATCGCCATTGCTGTGCCAAGCACCATTGTCGGGAGAAAGACATCTATGACAGGATTGGAAGGTGCATCAAGCCAACCGCCGGTTTCTTGAGGGATCACGGCAAACGAAGCCAGTCCAATGAACGCTGCGAGTTTGCCCAGAAACAGACTACCAGCGAAAAGGAAGTTCAGGACCAACATCAAGCTGTAAAATAGCTGTCCGCAGCCAACTGCAATCAAAGCGATACCGGAGAATCCACTGAGGCCTTCGTTGTGGGCTTTAACACTTGAGTCATCAGCAGCAGCCACCGCGGCTTCAACCTGCCCTTCTGCGGGTTGGCCAGCCATAGCCGCGGGCGTTAAGAACTCTGTTACGGACTGCCCCGGACCTGGTACCGTGATCCGGCAATGGCACACGCGACATTCGTGTTGTTCTCCGACCGTCTTTAGTTCCAGATTTTCCGGGGTGTTGCAGGCGGGACAGTTGATTTCGAGATACATGAGCGAGCTTCCCTCTGAGGTGCCAAACGGTGCGGACGTGATTCAATTACACCCAAAGCAATTCGGGTGCCAATGCCCAAATCTCTATCTGCACGTGTAATTCCCCACGATCAAGCGAGGACGCAGTGAACGGACTGCAGGCTCCTGCAGTCCGTGGTTGACAGTATGTGATTCACAATCCGCGCAGCAACGCCGTCGAATGTCAATCGGGGCCATCACTGAAACATCGGCGAATGCGATGCCTTGGCCGCCATCACGACAACACCGCCAGCAAAACCACTCGGATCGCCAGGGAACGCGCCCGAGAGCCGTCGTGGAGCGTGTCGAAAACCTGGGCCTTCCGCACAAGGTCTCGATAACTTCCGCAACCCTGGAACGCTCGAACAGCCCCCTATGCCTGCGGTTCCGTCATACTGAACGGATCCAACGCTTCCTTGAGAACATCCGGTGGCAGGATGTTTTGGTCCGTACACAGCTCCCGAATGGTCTTGCCGGATTTGAACGCTTCTTTGGCCAGAGCCGACGCTTTTTCGTAGCCGATGTGCGGGTTCAGGCTCGTAACCATCGACAGGCTCTTTTCAACCGCCGCTTCGCATGCTTCTTCGTTGGCTTCCATGTCAATCAGGCAGAATTCGACGAACGCACTGCTGCAGTTCGAAAGCAACATAATGCTCTCAAGCGTCGTCTGCCCCATCATCGGCATCATAATGTTCAACTGAAACTGTCCGCCCGCCGCACCACTCATGGCGATCGCACCGTCGTTGCCCATCACGCGAGCACACACCTGCATCATCGATTCGCACATGACGGGATTCACCTTGCCCGGCATGATCGACGAGCCCGGTTGTCTGTCCGGCAGTTTGACTTCGTAGAAGCCACATCGCGGACCGGAACCCAACCAGCGAATATTGTTGCTTACGTTGAACAGCGTCGACGCGATCGCTCGCAGCTGACCGTGGCATTCGACCAGCCCATCGCGTTGAGCGTTTGCTTCGAAGTGATCGGCGGCTTCGACGAATGGGACGTCTGTGGTATCAGCAAGCACAGCGGCAACGCGACTGCCGAATTCCGGGTGAGTGTTGATTCCCGAACCAACAGCCGTTCCACCAACGGGAAGTTCCAGTACCGCTTCGATGGCACGTTTTGCGCGGCCAACAGACAGTGTCAGCTGACGAGCGAACGCGGCGAATTCCTGGCCGAGCCGCAGTGGTGTGGCATCCGCAAGGTGCGTGCGGCCGATTTTTATGATCTTGTCCCATGCCTCCGCCTTGTTTTGCAGCTCGTCTGCAAACCGTTGCAGTGCCGGGATGAGGTCGTTGTGGATCGCTGTTCCGACTGCCACATGGATGGCTGTTGGGAATGTGTCGTTGGTGCTTTGCCCCATGTTGACATGATCATTCGGATGAACGGGCTTATCTGCAGCAAACCGATCACCTCCGAGAATTTCAATCGCCCGATTGGCGATCACTTCGTTCACGTTCATGTTGCTGGATGTTCCGGATCCCGTCTGAAAAACGTCGATCGGAAACTGATCGTCGAGCTGTCCGTCGGCCACTTCCTGACAGGCTTCCAGCATCGCCGTCACCTGTTCGTCGGTCAGCGGATTTTTGCCGGTTCCTGTCAGTTTGCCGAGGTCGCGATTGGCGACACCGCACGAATATTTCACACGCCCCATGGCATGAATCAGATCGGGCGGAAGTTCCCAGCCGGAAATCGGGAAATTCTCAACGGCTCGCTGCGTTTGAGCTCCAAAGTAGGCTTCGGCAGGCACCTGCACGTCGCCCATAGAATCACGTTCGGTTCGAAACTCTGACATCATATTCTCACTGAATGCTGCGCCGCGATCGGCAACGTCGAAGGACTGTGAGCGGCAAATGATATCCGGCTGATTCGGATTCGCAATCGGACGATTCGCGATTCTCACCTTGCGATCCTTGAAACCATCAAAGCCCGTAAGCTATGCAACGCATATCGCCGTCTGCTATCGTCCGATGCCCCAAGCTAACCCGTTTGCGGCAGATCCAGAACATCCGCGAAACGCTGAAGCACGATCGACTTGAGTTCACGGTATTCGTCCGAATCGAAGTCGCCGGTTCGCACCAGGTCATGAGCCATCCGCCTGGCCACCTGCAGGATCTGAATGTCCTTAATCGGATTCGCCACCCGCAGCGGCAACGCTCCACTTTGCCGAGTTCCCAACACGTCGCCGGGGCCGCGAAGTTCTGCGTCACGTTCCGCCAGCTTGAATCCGTCGGATGATTCTTCCATTGCCGAAAGGCGATCGTTGGCTTCCGGCGTTTCTGCATCTGATAGCAGAAAGCAATAGCCCTGGTAACTGCCGCGACAAATCCGCCCGCGCAACTGGTGCAGCTGGGCCAGCCCGAAACGTTCTGCCTGCTGAATCACCATCAGCGTCGCGTTCGGCACGTTGACGCCGACTTCGATCACCGTCGTGCTCACCAGAACATCCGTTTCGTGATTGCGAAAATCATCCATCACGTCGCGGCGTGTGTCTCGATCCATTCGCCCATGCAACAACCCGACACGGAGCCCCGACAACTGCGAACGCTGCAGGTTTTCGAAGACCGTTTCGGCGGCAGCATCGTCATCTTCTGACTGACCTTCCACGCGAGGGCAAACGACGTACGCCTGCCGACCTTTTTCAACATGGCGGCGGACAAAGTCCCACGCCTTATCCAGCTGAGCAGACGTTTCGATACGACTTGTCACCACTTTCTGCCGACCGGGAGGAAGTTCGCGAATTGTTGAAACATCCAGGTCACCAAAACGCGTCAGACACAAGCTGCGCGGGATCGGGGTCGCCGTCATCACCATGATGTGCGGCTGGCGAGTTTCTTTATTGTCGTCTTCCGAAACCGTCCCAAACGCCGCTCGCTGACGAACTCCAAAGCGATGCTGTTCGTCAATGACCGCCAGAGCAAGGTTGCGAAACCGGACGGCTTCCTGAATCACCGCCTGAGTTCCCACCACCAGCTGACAGTCGCCGGACGCGATGTCTGCCAGCAATTCGCGCCGTTGAGCGGCCGGAAGTCCGCCTACCAGAAAACCGCGTTTCACTCGACTTGCCGCCAGCAGTTCTTCAAACGTCTCCCAATGTTGATTGGCCAGCACTTCCGTCGGCGCCATCACAACCGCCTGATGCCCGGCTGCCACCGCTGCCAGCATCGCGTACACTGCAATCGCTGTCTTGCCCGCTCCAACATCAGCCTGCAACAGTCGGTGCATCGGCTGGTTCTGTCGCAGGTCTTCCACAAGTTCCGCGACTGCCTGATCCTGTCCATTGGTGAAGCGAAAATCAAACAGACGGCGAATTCTTGCGTCGATCTTTGCTGTTACGTCGATGGGATACGATTTGGCATTCGTCCCCCAGATCCGCCGGCGCAGTGCGAGACCCAGTTGGAATTCCAGCAAGTCGTCCAGAATGACACGATAACGACCGGCGTCGAACTGCTTTCGAGACGTTGGCTGGTGCAGCCAACGCAGCGCCGTTTTAAGATCAGGTTGATCGTGGTGTTTGATGAAGTAGTCCGGCAGCGGATCCGTGACGTATTCAGAAAATTCCGTCACGGCAGACTTTGTCATCCGCCGCATCTGATCCATCTTGATGCCGTCTGTCAGAGCATACCGCGGCAGTACGCCAACCACACCATCCGGGTCGTCGTTGTCTTCATCGGTCAGCCAGTGAATACGCGGATTGGCGAACTCCCACCGACCGGATTTTCGTTTCGGCTTCCCGCTGAAAATCACCGAATCATCGTCGCCGAATTTTTTCAACATCCACGGCTGATTAAACCACGTGCCGCGAACAAACTGCCCTTCGTGTTCGATCAGGATGCCGACAATAGTGCGGCCTTTGGTGAGGTTGCGGATGTCACGATCGACGACGCGTCCACGGACCGATTGCTCGACGTCTTTTTCCAGCTTGTTGGCGGGGCGCAGATCGGTGAAGTCGTTGACGCTGTGAGGCACATGCAGCAGTAGGTCAAGAGCCGTTTTGATGCCAAGTTTTTCCAACAAGGCAGCGCGCGCCGGACCAACTCCAGGAACGAATTGTGCCGGAGTCTGAAGTGGATCCTGGGGCGCATCCAAAATGAGTTGTCGTCCGCTGGTTGACATGCCGCGGAAGTGTATCACAGCCCGCGTTGATTTCGACCGGACGCTCACCTCCGTCTCAAACCTGCGGGTAGATTCGCTGCCGCATGTCCGTCATACTCCGAAGCTCGCTGACCCGCAGAATCTCAGATTTCAGATTTCAGGTTTCAGATTTCAAATCTGCCTATCAAGTCCACCACCGACCAATTCCAAAGTTCCCATCATGCCACACCTCCGATTCCTCATCTTCGCGACACTCCTTGCCATCGCCGGCTGTGGAGAATCCACTCCGCCCGCCGGTAACACCACCACAGCCACACCACCAAACACGGCTATTCCTGCAGACACAGCAACGACCGACGCGAACAATTCTCCTTCCGCTTCGCCGCCCATAAAACGCGCACCGATAGAATTCGCTCCCCTGTCGATGAACGGCAACAACGCAGCGACGAAAATATCCAGCAACGCAGCCGCAGGAAACGTTGCGGATGAAGCACGGCACCAATCGATCATGGAGAATCTCAAACCACTGCAGGTGATGCTCGGCAGTTGGCGCGGAACAACTCGCAAAGACTACGGCATCTCAAAAGCCGTCGACAATCATGAATGGATCTGGGATCTGCAAACCGACCCCGACCAACCCGCGTTGACTCTGGCATCTGACAAAAGCCCGTACCTCAAATCAGCACGACTGACCTGGCTTCCGGATAGCAGCAAGTTCCAGCTTACCGCCGTGAACATCGACGATGTCAAACGAGAATACGTCGGCGACTACACCGACCCGGTTCACGAAATCGTCGGCCCCGACGACAAAATGCACCGCGTCTTCCGGCTGCAACTGACAGAAACAGAAGCGTCCGCCAAAAAAGCGGGAAGCGAAACCTGGCAAGTCGCCTTCGTACAACAGCAGAACGATCGCTATCTTCTGGAAGTCGATAAACGCCGCGGCAAAGCGGCCTTTCGACGCTACGACACGGTGTCAACT
>CAYZYB010000298.1:0-6308 GCA_964481505.1 uncultured Planctomycetaceae bacterium
GTTGGACTGCTCGACCGCGTGACGGCGTGGCTTCGGTCGCAACAGGTGAACTTCACTGTTCATTCGCCTCCACTTCCAGCTTGCCTGGCTGTGCCCGATCGGCAGACCGTCACAAACCTGCAGCGACCTTCACAGCTAGAACAGATCGTTGACTCACGATGCCGTGGGCAGTTCGTGGTACGATGTTTTGCAGAAGTTATCGATATCGCTGCAAAGATTATTGCGGCCCGGCCCGCCGCGCGTGTCGCCATGATCGGCCGAAACACCAAACACTGTCGAAATATCGTCCGTTGCTTGAAGCCCCGCATTAAAGGAGTCTACTACAAGACCTGTGATCTGGAGTACGCACCTCGCGTCGCTGTTTCAACTCCCCGGTGGTTTCGTCCAGAGCAGGCTGACGTGGTGTTGATCGCCGACAGCTGTATCGCCGCATGGCAGAAATGGGACCTCCGCGGGCGACTGCAATCTGCGTATAGCCGCTTCACGGTCAATGCTGGTTCGACAGTGATTCCGGTAGTGGCTCCACAACCAGTCTACGCATTCCGTGCGTTAAGCGATCATCACGGTCACCGCATGGAATTGCAGATCGAGGAGATCTGTGGGCCCATCCTGCACTGCTGCGAGGAGCCTACGAAGAAACCGTCAATTAAGATCATCAGTTGCAGAAGCAAATCCCCCCTCGACGGTGCAGCACTGGGGAGGGCCGCCCAGCTCGCCAAAGCCATCACCATCGGTGACAAAACCCAGCTGCGTGGACTCGGGGCGTCCCAGACTAACGAGCTCCTCGGGGGTTCTCACAAGCGGCGTGTTGGAATCGTGACAGAGTCCTTCACAGACGGGCGTAAGATTGCTCAGCAGCTTCCGAAGTGGCAATTTCTGCATTGCAGCAGTTCACGATCTGGGCGAGCACAGGCAGACGAGCGTCGCAGTCGCCGGACTCTTGACCTGCGCTATGTCATCGCCACAGCGGAGTTCTTAAGACGTTCTTCCGCGAGCATCAATGTCGACGTCGTTATCTGGCTTGGGAAGTCCTCCTGCGCGGCATTGCTTGGCCCCCGTATTCTGGCCTCGCGAGAAATACATGTTCTGGACTTGGTCACGGTTCAGGATGGACAAAATGTCCAGGAAACAGCAGATAAACGAGTGGGCGACTATCGAAGAAACGGATGGACAGTTCAGGCGGACTGGTAGGACATTTTGTCCACATTATCGATAACAGGATGGACGATAGCCGTCCCTGTCTCAATGGAATGTCAATCCATTCCAACTACCCGAAGTTCTCTATTGAAAGGATATGTCATATGTCTATTAGCCTTTGGCGGTCACAAGGCGAAAACGGGGTGACCGCAACTGGTGCTCGCAACGGTCAGAGTATGGGTCGCAAAGACCAAGCTCAGGAATTCGTCCGCCGGCATCAGATCGAGTGCAGCAAAGTACTCACCGGGACAGTGCAGCAGCGAATAGACTTCGCGGCGAATCTGTCCCATGTCATCACAGACACTCGTAATCTCAAGCGTGCCGTCGACGTTGTCGCGGCAAAAGGGGCAGTGGTGACGTCGGATGATCCGGATGTATGGCAACTTGACGAGCAGGAACGCTGGGACCTCGCGCGAGCCCTGCAGACTCTGCTCCAGAGTGGCCATTACCGTCCGGAGAAACCACGTCAACGCAGGATCAGCAAAGGGGGCGATCGAGGGCACAGAACGATCTCAGCGTACGGTGAGATTGATCGAATTGTCCAGCGAGCCATCCTGCAGATTGTGCAGCCACTGATCGACCCTACGTTTGCGGACTGCTGCATGGGCTATCGCCCTGGAATCGGACGTAACCAGCCTCTGGCGATGTTCGTAGCAATCATGTCTCACGGTGAAACGCCATTCGTTGTGGCAGAAGACCTCAAAGATGCCTTCAACCATGTCCCCCGAAAGCGGTTGTGGGACATTCTGCGAAAGCTTCTGCCCGACGATATCGTGTCACTGATCGAGACAGCGACAAACATCGACGACAAGCCAAAGGGGCTGCCTCAGGGCGGCAACCTTGGCCCGTTCCTACTCAACGCATACCTAAACCACTTCCTCGACCGACGCTGGAAACACAAACAGTCAACGACACCACTGATCACGGTGGCGGACGATCTGCTGGTAGCCTGCAGGACGAAGGCAGAAGCCGAGGAAGTCCACGAAGAATTGACACGCCTGATGACAAACGCCGGCATGAAAATGAAGTGCGGCAAAGACAAGGCGATCAGTCACGTGGAAAACGGAGAAACAGTCGAATGGCTGGGATACCGTATACAGGGCTGCGAGAGTAGGGAGTTGAGGATTACAGTTTCCAGCAAGGGATGGGACCAACTCAGGAGGAACCTTGAGGAATGCAAACTCAAGCGTACACCATCACAGTGCGCAACAGATTGTATTCTGGGTGGTGTCAGTCAGTTGGGACCATGCCTTCCATCGGAAACTGTAGAACGTCTGTATGAACGCATCCACGATTGTGCGCAGCAATGTGGTTTCTATGAGATTCCTTCATTGGGACAAGTGCGTTCAGAATACGAACGTGCGTACCGCCGATGGCAGGAGGATCATGATGATGCGACGACTACGATGACACATGAGTACGCCGCTGGCTCCGCCGAGCGAGCAATTACGAAATCCACCGATTTTGACGGTGACTTGCAGCGTGGCGCAGCACAGCAGGACTGTGCTGCGTCCACGCCTCAGTGTTTTGATCTATTCACAGATGGTTCCTGTCTACAACCTGGCGGCGCAGGAGGGTGGGCATTCATATGCCGACAACGGGGCACCCGTGATGCGCACGAACAATGGAAAGGGGTAAGCAACACGACAAACAATCAAATGGAACTGTTGGCGGTGATCGAGGGATTGCGGGCGACACCGGAGGGGGCAATGGTCAGGCTCAGGAGCGATTCCAGGTACGTGCTGGACGGAATCCAAAGTTACATAGAATTTTGGAAAGCGAACCGCTGGAGACGGTCAGGGGGTAGGCTCAAGAACCGTCGCCTTTGGAAGGCGTTGGATCGGGAATTGAGCCTACGCGAGGTCGATTGTCGGTGGATCCGTGGACATAGCGGGCATTTGGAAAACGAGCGATGCGACCAACTGGCTCATGATGCTGCGTTGGGAGTCTTGGGGCGTTGAGATACCTGGTTCGACGGTTGAGTTGAGGGAAGAGATCCTGGGGCAAAATGAGGTCGAAAACGCGTCAGTTTCGAATGGCGTTTAACCAATTTGTTATCGCTACAAAAATGGCTTCATTTCAGAGCGATTGGTGATGCGGTTTTGCGGTGCCGCTTTTCGCTTCGGCAACGGAATCGACGATGTACAGGGCATACCCAAGAGAGTGCTTTGGTGCGCGCACGGGGTCTGTAGGCAAAAAAACGACCGGGTTCTGATCCGCGACGGGCGATTTATGCAGGATCGACGACTCCGCCGTGGTCGATGTGTGCGCGCGACGCGCACAGGTTGATTCGTAACGTGGAGATGATTTGTAATCTGCGGGGACTCGGTAAGGCTGTTTCGGCGGACGCGGGCTGATTCTGGACAACTTCCCCAAGCTCCTCCATAGAAACTCTGCCTCTAGCTCCCACCCAGTCAGACCTCGTTGCCCCAATAACTCCTGCTCTGTCTTGGCACCTAGCTCTTTCGCACGTTGTTTTGCAGTAATTGATGCACAACCAGTGGAAAACGTTGGGAAAAATAAAATTCTACAAAACTCGTGTGATTCTGACACTGATGAAAGCAGTACAGCGATCCTCGTAACTCAGCCAGCAACAACCTGTCAACGCCCCGAAAAACTGTCGATACCCCCAAGGCAACACTTGGTGCGCGTGCCCTGATCTCCTATGTGCGAGCCGGCTGGCCCAATCATCCCTCCAGCATTGTCGACGTTCAAAGGAAGCCTCTCTGCAGACGCTGAAACCTACCGTCGCGACTGATTTCCATCTGATTGCATAACGGCCCTGGCATTGCGTTCGCGACCGAGAAACCTGCCGGGGCCAAACGCCGCCAAACGCCCGCAAGGAAAGATGCCCATTCGCATCAAGACATTTTGTCCGTATTGTCGGTAACACAGGCTGTTGAGACTTTGCGTGCGAGTGATGGCCTCGAGCGTGGTGGGCCGAAACAGCGCTATCGTGGCCAAACGCGGATCGTGGCGTCGTGACTTGCGGAGATTACCTGGCCAAGCGGTGTAACGGCGACATGCTGAATGGATTCGCTATGTCCGCGGTAGAGGTGAGTTACCGTTCCATTTGCGGTCCTGATTCGTACGAAATCGCTCGACTCGCCGCCGCAGATGATGGTGTTCGACGAATTGCTGAACTCAATTGTGTTGATGTTGCCCAACCCTGGATCCCATTGGTGTAGTCGTTGGCCGGAATGTGCGTCCCAGACGCAGACGGTTTGGTCCTTGCTCCCTGATGCCAACAGATGGCCATCCGGCGACCACGCGACCGCAACGACCCAGCTTTGGTGGCCGGAAAATTGACGTAGCTGGCGGCCGTTGTGGGCCGCTATCACTCGGACCGAGCCGTCACGAAGCCCGACGGCGATCTGCGCTGAATCCGGTGACACCGCCGCATCCCATACCTGTTGATTCCAGTTGTTGAAATTGGGGCGGCGGAAGACGCCAACCGGTGTACTGGTAAAGTCGTCGACGTTCCAGCGACGGATTGTGTTATCCAGACTGCCGCTCACAAAAAAGTTGCCGTTCGGATCCCAATCCACCGCCATGACGTTGTGCTTGTGGTCCATGAACTGATGAAGCTGCTGCCCCGTCACTCGATTCCAGATTCGGACGGAAGGATCTTCGTAGTTGTGTCCGCCACCGGATGCGATGAGTTGCCCGTCCGGCGAAATGCAGATACTTGCGATACCCGTCTCATGGCCTGTCAGCAGCGCTACTTCGTCACCGCTGTTCATGTCCCACACCCGTGCAGACCTGTCCCAACTGCCTGACACCAGCCACCGTCCGTCTGTGGACAAAGCCAGAGAACTCACCCGTCCTGTGTGGCCTCGCAGAACGCGGTCCACTTCAACAACGACCGGCTGTTGCTGTGGCGACTTCGGGGCTTCAGTTACTGTAGTCGACGTTGAGCCCGAACGACGATTGCGAGAGGGTTCTGAGGTGGCTGCGTCTGGGGAATCCGTCGCCGGAACATCAGGCCGTGACGACCAAGCTACAACCGCGGCCAGTAGTGTAGCTGCCACAATCAGTGCGGCTGCTCTGTTAGTCTGTAGCTGAGGACGCGATACGCATGTCCGCAGCGCATCAGCGAAGCCACTGGCACTCTGAAACCGTTCTTTTGGACACTTCGACAGGGCTTTCTGGCACACAGCAACGACATTGTGTGGGACATCCTCGCTGCAGTTCCGCAATGAAGGTGGGGCTGATGCGAGAATCGCCTCGCGTACCGCTACTGGGTTCGTATCGTCAAACGGTCGCTGCCCCGACAATAGTTCGTATAGAACAACACCCAGTGAGAACACGTCCGTCCGCGCATCGACAGGCTCTCCGTCGCCCCGAGCCTGTTCTGGCGCCATATAGCACAGCGTGCCCGACAGGCCGGGCGTCGTAGATGACGCATCAATGGGCACCGCGATGCCAAAGTCGGTAAGGTGCGGTTCGCCGTCACTGTCGATCAGAATGTTTGCCGGCTTCACGTCACGATGCACGAAACCTTGCTGATGAGCGTGGTGCAGCGCGTCAGCGATTTTCGCGACCATGTCCACGGACTGCCGGTAGCCGAGATTGCCCCTCCCAATGACATCAGCCAGTGTCTGTCCTTCAATGAAGGCGGAGGCGATGAAGACACTGCCTTGACCACTCTCAACGTCATACACTGGCACGATCTTCGGGTGACGTAACTTAGCCAGACGTCGAGCTTCTGCAACAAACGTATCGCTTGAACGGGCCGCACGTGACGTCCGCGGCACCTTTAACGCGACATCTCGATCAAGTCGGCGATCGCGAGCCAACCAGACAGTGGCGAACCCTCCCGTCCCGACGCGGCGACGAAGTGTGTAGCGATTTTGTAATGTCATGCCGACCTGCAGACGATTTTGCTCTGAGCCGTGATCGGCAAAGTCATCCTTAGGCCCGGAAGGCGCTGGAATCCACTTCAGAGCGTCGATGTATTCCTGCACCGCAGGTTGAAGGTGCGCAAACCCCTCACACAGCTGATCGACGGATATGTCCTGCCCCTCATCTCGGGCCGCCTCCCAACGATCGAGCAGGCTGTCCAGCTGATCGTCATCCGTCACTTACTCCGCTCCTGATCGGTGTCGTCG
>CAYZYB010000299.1:0-6291 GCA_964481505.1 uncultured Planctomycetaceae bacterium
ATAGCGACAGCATCGCCGGACGTTCGGGGGAGGCTCGCGGCTGGCAGGCAAAGACGATATGCGAGGGCCATCGCAGTGGGGGTACGTGCTTTTCCGGCAAATGAAGGAAGCCGCCCTTTTCAAAACCAAAGTCGTTCAACGATCAGATACAGGTTCGCGATTGGGAGGGGGCAAGGCTCGCACAAAGACACGAAGAGTCAACGGCGCACAGACTGTTGGTGACTTTGTGTCTTTGTGCGAAAACTGTTCGCCGCTGCGGTGTCGGTCGACGTGGCTCCGCGAGGAAGGTTGCATGCAGCGGAACAGCCCCCCTTCGCAAGCTGCCTCACGAATGTCTCAGCTGAAGACCGTCGAATGCCTGCTAAGGTCCAAAGCCCTGGCTGCTACAAGCTCCCGTGTTTCGGGAAGAACCGGACAGGCGAATGAGCTGCCGTAAGTCTTCCACCGGACAACCGTATTGCTGATGTTCTTCGTCGAAGGTTTCCTGGCTGCCGTTTCCAGCGATGAATCCATTCAGGCGAGCTGCTGCTGTGGAGTTATTAAAGTCCTCGAACTTTGAATACATCGCGCGAAAATGGTTTCGTAACGGTGAATTCTGCAGGCGGTATTTCTGGTGATAGTCCTCTGCTGGATAAAAGACGTCTAACGGCAGAACGGGTGTCTGGATTCTCCCGCTCCATTTTTCTTCGACCGCCGCCTTCCCGGAATCGATTACGCCCTGCTGCTGCTTGTTGTGAAACCAGATCGCAGACATGTACTGCGCACTGCGAATTCCGCAGCGTGGATCGTGACTGTTCCAAAACAGATCCACGATCTCAGCAAAAGAAATCTGACTCGGGTCGAAGTCAACCTCCATCGCTTCTGTGTGATTTCCCAGACTATGATAAGTCGGAAACTTCTTCTGACCGCCCGTATAGCCAACACGCGTTCGATAGATACCTTTGATAACCCCAAACTGGGATTCCGGACCCCAGAATCAGCCTAATGCGAATGTTGCGGTTTGCAGGTTCTGCGGAACCGTACGGTCGATTTCAGGAACCGCGTTGTGCAATGACGTGTCAATGGATTTCATGTGGGAGACCTGAAAGGTATTTTTGGTAGCGGAAAATTCCGTGCAGAGGTTTTGTTGTCGCCTGCGGAGTGGTACCACTTGTCGAAGAACATACGTGTCCTGTGCGAAAGTGTCTATGCAACGTCCTTCAGTTTGGGTGTCGTCGTAGAAAATTTCGAAGCTGGAAAGTGTGGCCGGGGTTGGAGTGAGGCACGAGGGAAGGCACGATGTTTCCTTCGCAAGCTCAGTCGAACCCCCGCCACTCATTACAAATGGCTACAATCTGCTACCACACCCTTCAGTTGTAAGTCTGAACTCGAAGAAGATGAATTCAATGCAACTCACCAACAGAGACGTGCCAGCCATCGCAGCAGAAAATACGAAATCGGGGCTACTGCGCACTCTCCTGGTACTTTCGATCGCGACGCTCCTGTCGTCTTCCTGTGACGCTCAGGAAGAAAGGTCTTATGTGGTGATTCATCGTCAGGGAGATGACCACTGCCATACTTTTCGGATTCCGGGAATCGCGGTGACGAACAACGGAACATTGCTGGCTGTCTATGACATGCGATACCTGAGCCGCCGTGATCTGCAGGGCCACATGGATATCGGCTTGTCACGATCAACGGACGGCGGTCAAACCTGGACGGCGCCGCGTCCCATCATGGACATGGGAGAGTTTGGCGGTCTGCCTGAAGATCAAAACGGCTGTTCCGATCCCAACATTCTTGTCGACAAAGCCACTGGCGAAATTTTCGTCAGCGCCGTGTGGACTCACGGTCGACCGGGAACTCATCAGTGGCGGGGCAACGGCTCCGAGCCGGGCTTGAAGCTGAGCGAGTCGTCGCAGTTTATGATGGTGCGGTCGACCGATGATGGTAGGACATGGTCGAAACCACAAAACTGGACATCAAAACTGAAGAATCCCAAATGGTATTTGTTCGCTCCGGCACCGGGGAACGGTATCACAATCAGCGATGGGACTCTGGTGATGCCAACTCAGGGACGCGATGAATCCGGGCTGCCCTTTTCAAACCTGATGTTCAGCAAAGATCACGGCACAACATGGCAGCTGTCGAGCCCCGCGCGGTCCAACACGACCGAATGCGCGGTTGCCGAGCTTTCGGACGGTTCCCTAATGCTGAACATTCGAGACAATCGAAACCGCAACGACAAATCAGCAACCAACGGTCGAGCGGTCAGCGTAACGTCAGATTTGGGGCAGACGTGGAGCATTCATGCATCAGATCATTCAGCATTACCGGAACCTGTTTGCATGGCGAGCCTTATTTCTCACACCCTGAAGGATGGCCGCAGAATCCTGTTATTCGCAAATCCCAACCACAAAACAAAGCGTCGAAACATGACGCTTCGGATGAGCGTCGACGACGGAAACACGTGGCCGCAAAACGTTTTGCTGGATGAAACCGGTGGCGCATACAGTTCGCTCGTCATGGTGAATGACAGAACTGTGGGGATTCTCTACGAATCGTCTCGTGCAGATCTGGTATTTCAGACAGTCCGCCTCACAGAGTTGGGGCTGTAACAGCTCGCGATCCTTAACTGCAGCCGGTGGCCGAAAGAAAGGGCGGTCGCTGAAACCGCGACCGCCCTGATACGCTTCTGTTAATCATGTCGATTCATTCGACTTACTACTTTCCGGCAGGTTCAAGTTCCTGTTTTTTGGCGGGGGCGCCCGCTGGAGATGGCTCCGCGCCGAACGAATCGCCAAGGCTGCCGGGGCCTCCTGATCCTCCTGACGGCTGCATTCCACCACCAAGCATCGGACCAAGAAACATTCCAGCTCCGGCCATCAGGCCATCAATGCTGGAATTAAACTGATCCTGTGTCTCAGCATTTTTCATTGGTGCCAGCATTCCGCCAACCATTCCGGCAATGCCGCCGACCTGCATTCGCATCTCGCCTGCCTTCTCCGGGAGAGCAGCGACGCCTTCGCGCGCTTCGGCCATGTTTTTGTCCCAGTCGGCCACCATATCTTTCGGCAGCCACTTGCCTTCGAACTTGACGAAATCCTTTTCTTCGGCTTCTCCGTTCGCCTTCACGAACTTCAGTTTCGCTGTCGAATCTGTCGACTCCACAGTTTCGATCTTCACATCGCCAAATGAACTCAGTTCTAAAGGTGCGCCACTGTTCTCCGGGACGAGCTCAGTCAAAGCCGTAATTTCTTTCGCAACCTCAGCTCCGGTTCCCTTTAGGAATTTGGCGCCATCAAATGCCTTTAGGCCGTCAAGATTTCCGACACTGTCTAACAGAGATTTCAGCAACGCGGCGATATGAATGACGCCCTTCTTTGTCCTTTCCGGATCGGCGGCCCCGCTGACTTGTGCGTTATTAAGGATGAACTCCTGCTTTGTATCCAGGATGCTGTGAACCGTACCAAGCAAACCAGTTACCTGGCCCCATGTTTGCGCGTCCATGTTATTCCCGAACGACTGCACCAACTCGTTCACGTCAGTCTGAAAACTGTCTGGAAGAGCTTGCCAGGCAACGATCGGCTGTCCGTTTTTCATGCCATCCATAATGCTTCGCATGGTGGCTTCTGCCGTGTCTTCAGCTGGCGCGGCGATCGCAGGAGCGACACCGGTGCCTGCGTCAGTGTTTGATGTTTCTTCGTTCGAGCAGCCGGCAAATGTGGCGAGAATAAGGCCAGGGAGCAGTACAATAGGCTTCATAAGGTTCTTTCAGGTCGTAATTGGATTGAGGCGTCTGCAATGGACTTCGCCATTGAAATTATTGAGAGTCGTCGTGAATTTGTCGGTGTCCGGGTCGGCAGAATCTGAAATCGGAATCTTAGTCGTACTCGCACACAACGATAGCCGTTCGACACTGGATTAAAACAATTCGTAAGTTTATAGGACTCCGGTGGAAAACGACGGGGGATTCGCCGTTCTGGCAGCCGAGTCAAACGTGGCTGTTTTGCCTGCGTCTTATGAAATGCTCGAACTGCCGCACAACGGAGAGTGATTTGGGTAACACTTTTGGCGACAACTCAGCGATTTGTGATCCAAAATCCTCGTCAAGACGTTTGTGTCCGGGGATGGCACAGTTTGTGTCGTTCCAATCCAGGTTGAGTCAGCACGGTGGCGTGAACGATTGCAAAATGGTGTGGATTATCCACCGCGTGAAAGCGCGGTTCATCTGGCGCGCCGTTGAAGCATTCCAGGTAACGGGATCATTACGTCCGTGAAATCTCTCAGGTGACACAGAGTCATCGGCTACCGCCCATCAACTAATCAGGAAAAGCAACAATGGTTGGTGCTCGGCGAGCAACGCGGTAGCACACGGTGACGAACAGTTCAGGAAACTACGGCAGGGCCTATGGAATCAACTTGCGAAAAAGTGAACCAGCCACAAACTCGCACATTTCGGTGACCGAAACGTTGCGAGGACACTCAGAGAACCGGGCGACTCCGATGCACAACGCAGTCGATCCAAAGTTCACCGCTGGCATCCGCGTAGAACGGCTGATCAAAGATGATGGGCGAATTCACAATAGAATCATCTCATCGTGCGTTCAGCGCATGAAAAAGGACAGGTTCGAGGAGTACGCGGGCCGGAGTACTTCGAACCTGTCCTAGTTACGAACTTCGACGTTTCGACGAAATCACACAACAGGTTTATTATCGGGTCTGCGAGTTGATTTGGTATCAGGGGAATCCCGCTTTCGAATCAGGAAAATCCCGAGTGGGTAATCCCGCAGCGTACTGGGCGTGAAGAGTTCAAACGACCGAGGGCGACGAAACTGTAGTGATTTCTCTGCTCAACGCCCTTATTCGATTTCGATGAGTCCCTCACGAATCGCGAGCCGCACAAGATCCGCCACGGAATAAATATCGAGACGAGCCATCAGCTGTGAGCGATGCGTCTCAATTGTTTTTGGACTCAGCCCGAGATTCAACGCGATCTGTTTCGTGGTGTATCCCGAAGAGATTTGTTTTAGCACTTCGGTTTGTCTTGCTGTAAGTAGATCCAATGGTCTCACGGATCCCGCCCCTCCATTCACCACACCGTCGATCATTGCCTGAGACAGCGCCGGGCTCAAATACGATTTGCCGCTAACGACTGTCCTCACCGCGGTTTCGAGTTCTGAGTCCGCGGAATCTTTTAGGAGGTAACCGGCAGCACCAGCCTCAATGGCAGACCTGACGTACTGCGAAGTCTTGTGCATGGAAAGTAAGACACAGCGTATGTCGGGCCATGTTGATCGAACCTCTGTGACCAGATCGAGCCCCGACATCCCTGGCATCGCGATGTCTGTAATCAGCACATCGGGCTGATCACTGGTGATGATTTCTACCGCTGCCTCGCCGCTCGCAGCTTCGGCGATAACGCTAAAGCCTGAAATCTGTTCCAGCAGCAGCCGGAACCCGCTACGAACCAGCGAATGATCATCGACTACCATAATTCGAATCTCGGAAGTCATAATTCGACCGCCTGACGCGCTTCTGTGCCAGAGATTTCACATGACAACGTCACTTTTGTGCCGCGATTCTTTTCCGATTGTATTGTCAGCGTTCCACCCACTAATTCGACCCGTTCTTTCATGCCTGTCAGTCCCAGTCCGCCCGTCCGCTGAGTTCGAACCCTAGATAAATCGAACCCGATTCCGTTGTCAATGATAGACATCCTGAGATTGGAATCTTCATTAGCAACCAGAATCTCTACATTCTTTGCCTTCGAGTGTCGCATGACGTTGGTCAGGGCTTCCTGTGCGACTCGAAAGAAAACGGTCTCCATCTCCGCAGGCAATCTTATATCACCGGTTTTTGCATCCACCGAGACAGTGATTCCCGTTTTCTCCTGAACCTGGTCAGCCTGCCATTCCAGTGCTGGCGTAAGGCCCAGATCATCCAGCACGGACGGACGAAGACGCAGAGAAAGACTGCGAACCTGATTGATCGTTTCGTCAATCGTATCTATGGCATTCTCGATATTCGCTGCACCGGTTTCAGGATCTCGCTGAGCGGATCGCATTTGCATTTTTATGACTGTGAGCAACTGCCCGACTTCGTCATGAAGCTCACGGGCGAGATTTTTTCGCTCTGTTTCCTGTGCTTCCAGTAGCTGTCTTGAAAGTGCTTCCAATCGAACTTCACGTTCCTTTAGTCTGACGTTGGCATCATGCAATTCGACGGTACGCTGCTGGACTCGTTCTTCCAGGACGTCGAATTTTTCACCAAGCAGGTCGAACTTTTGCCGGTAGCTCAACAGCTGAAACA
>CAYZYB010000300.1:0-6270 GCA_964481505.1 uncultured Planctomycetaceae bacterium
CCTCAGCTACGCGCGAGGGAACGGCAGCCGAGCGAAGTCCGGAACCTTGCCATGTACTCGCCCGGGTTTCGCAAACAGACGCCGCAAAAGTATCGCATCAAAGATTCGCACCGCGGCAGTGAAGTGTGGGAAATCCGCTGGACGAAGTGTTGGCGAAAAACTCACACGGACAAACTAGTCAGCAATCAGTGTACGTTAATCGTGGCTCGCAATGTGCTGACCGATGAAACGAAATACTTCCTGTCCAATCGCGTGCCGGGCCGAGATGACTGGTCGCTGCGGAAGATTCTTCGCGTCGCATTCGGACGCTGGCCGATCGAAGACTGCTTCCGCGAAACGAAAGAAGAGCTCGGTCTGGATCACTTCGAATGTCGCGGCTGGCGGTGCATCCACCGGCACCTTTTCATCACGATTCTGAGCCAGCTGTTCTGTGCCCGCGTTCGTCAGAAGCTGTCCCCCGGCAAGGATGTTCTCAGCGGCGATCTATTAACCATGGAACATGGTTCGACGCGCCGCCAACGTGGTTGTCGATGCGATGACTTATCCGCCGCGTACCCGTGAGCAGCTTTACACAGAAGAATCCTCGCGTCAAAGCTACTACGCTCGCCGCAACGCCCAGGCCAGCAAGTCACACCGAAAAACCCGCCGCAAACGACTCGCCGACCTCGGCATCAATCCCGAAAAAATCAAATCCGTACCGCCAAAACAACCCAATTAAACATCAGCCGCCTACAGAACATGGCGCTGTCCAGCTAGGAACTTTTTGTTGGAAGCCACAAAAGGTGAAGAGCCTTTTGGCTGTTTTCGATTTGATCTGATTGGCCTAAAGTCCTTCCGGATCATCGATCATGAATACTTCATCATCAAAACCATCTGATTTCTTTCTGCGTCTTGTCACGCTTGGCTGCTTCGCTGTCGCCGTATTCTTTGGCTACCGCTCTTTGTCGACATCGGCACCGTCAGTCCTGCCAACGGCATCTGCTCGCACTTCTCCATCAAATCGCGTAGGTCCGGTTCCTACCGGCAGATCCGGGGACAAGTCCGGTAGGAACCGGACCTACGGCTTTATCTGAACCGCACCTCGTCACGGCAAACATCGAAGATGTTCGCCGTGGCCAAAGGTGAGGGGCATCAAAAGTGGCCGGAACCTTTGTTTGGCCTACGCCACTTTCGAACAGTTGCTTCTGAATGCGGTAGCCCATAATCGGCGGACTCCGGGGTGATTCAGAAGATTCCGAGAACACGAATAATTCAAACTGAAACTCTGCGCTTTGCACCTCGCAAAGTTTGAAGTTATCGGGAAGCTACAGATCACGCCGCGTACTCGAATGCTCGATGAACCTACGGACGGAGACTCTTTGAGCACGGCCGCAAGGGCGATTTACGCTACTGTGGACTGGGCCAGTGCTTCCACTAGCGACTTTGGATTAAGAGGCTTCATGAACCAGCTGTCGACGGCCTCTTCGGACTCTGCGAACTGTGCTTCCTGTGGTGTTGAGCCACTGATGGCGAAGATTCGCAGGCCACCCAATGTGGCGTCTTTGCGTATGCGACGGATCATGGTTTTACCATCACAACGTGGCATACCCATGTCGGCCAGCATGATCGCTGGTTGAGGATTGGACTGCAGGTATTGCATCGCTTCCTCGCCGTCGGATGCTGTTTCTGTTCGATATCCATGTAGCCGAAGAAATCCCGCCAGCATTTCACGTTCGTTATCATCGTCATCCACAACCAGCGCGATTGGTGCGTCGGCGTTCGATGGTTGTGTTGATGGCTGTGCCTCAGGATGTCGAGCGAGCTTCGTGTCGAGCTGATCCATGAGCTTTGTGATCACGGCGAATGTTCTTTCGGCGTCTCCAGCCAGTCCCGCTTTGTTCTCTTCATTGAACAAATGTACGGCAACGCTAAGACGATTCAGTTCATTTCGCATTTCGTGACGCAGCAGCTTTGGAAGCCTGGCGAGACCAGTTGGGACATGAAAGTCTGATGGATCGGCGACTTCTTCGCGAAGAATACGGACCTCAGCTGGGGCCTTAACTCCAACCTTTACCCGCCCACTGCTTACCTGCAGAATCTGCACCGTAATTCCGAGATCGGGGAAACAAAACATTTGCTCTTCACGACGACTTAATACCAGCATGGACATTACCTTCCGTGGGGGGACAAATCCGTTCATCTTCATCCATGAAGACTAAAGTCCCGACGCCCACATCCATGTGGTGGTTGATTGTGAAGAAAATCAGCTCCATCAGAGTCTGCTGTATTGACTAATAACAGCAGGGGGAAACCTGTCAAGATCAATCTTTCCGATTTAGGTCAACTGCCCTACTGATTCTTCGTGGCTACATTCGCCCGAAGTCTCGCAATTTCGACAAACAAGTCGGGGGGATTCAGCGGCTTGATCAAGTGTGCGTCGAATCCGGCCGCCTCAACGACCTCACGATCATTCTTCTGACCATACCCGGTCAGGGCGATCAGGACGGTGCTGGAACCTGCGTCAAGACAACGAATTTCTTTGGCCAATTCCAGACCATTGATAAGCGGCAGCCCGATATCGATCACAGCGACATCCGGTCGGAACGCGGTGAATTCCTGCAGGCCAGCCCTGCCATCAGCTGCCAGGCGTACTTCGAAACCGTTTAATTCAAGCGTCTTACCCAGCATGACGCGTGCGTCGTCGTGGTCTTCGACCAGGAGCAATCGGCAGCCTTCAGGTGAGAATTCACGCTGATCAGGATCAGATGCCGGAGATCGCTGAGTCAGTGGCAGGCGGATTTCAAATGTGCTTCCTTTTCCCGGTCCGTCACTGCTGGCCGTGCTTGTTCCGTTGTGCGCATCAACAATAGTTCGCACCAACGACAAACCAACTCCCATACCTTCGGATGAGCGAGCGAATGTTTCGTCAGACTGCACAAACAGATCAAAGATCGAAGATAGTCGTTCTTCAGAAATTCCCTGCCCATTGTCCGTGACTGAGATCACAGCCTCGTGGTCATCGCGATACAGACTGTACGAAATCTTTCCGTTTGCCGGCGTATATTTTGCCGCGTTGGTCAGCAGATTGACCTGAGCCTGTCGCAGTCGAGTTGCGTCGCCGAAAACGAACAGTTCTCCGGCCTGCATATCAGTACGCAATGAATGGCTTTTCACCCTGATTTCGTGATCAACCGCTTCCACGACGGTGTCTGCCAGAGCAATCAAGTCAATGACTTCTTTCCGCAAGTCAACTTTATGGTGCAGGAATCGCGAAACGTCCAAGAGATCATCCAGTAGTCGAGACATGTGCCGGGTCTGGCGTTCGACAATCTGAGTGATCTTCCTGGTTTCCTCATCAGCAGTCGTAAGGCGATTGGTTTCACTCGTCTGCTGCGATGACTCCGACTGCTGGCTTGCTTTGAAATATTCCACCGCATTCAGGATAGCGCCCATGGGATTGCGGAGTTCATGTGAGAGCATTGCGAGGAAATTATCTCGACGACGAATATCATCATCCTGCTGAATTTCCGAACGCTTTCGATCGTGAATATCACCGACGGACCCTGTCATTCGAAATGGTTTGCCGTCGGCATCGTGATCGACGATGGCCCGGTGTCGGAACCAACGGTACTCGCCGGACTTATGCAGCATTCGGTATTCGAAATCGCGATGCAAATCGACATAGCAACGATGGCTTTCCGGCACGCTGGTTTCGCGAACACGCTCTCTGTCTTCGGGGTGGATCAACTGAAGCCATTTCGAGTGTAAAGCGGGGAACGCATTCGGTTCATAGCCCAGCAATGTGTAGCAGTTGTCAGACCACCACATCGTATCCGTCTCAACGTCGGTCCAGTCCCAGGTGCCATCACGATTGGCCGCGACAGCACGTTTGAAACGTTCCTGTTCGGCGTGAGCCGCTTCCTGAGCAGCCACCAAAGAGGAAATGTCGATCAACGTCAGCACGACTCCGCCGATACAGTCCGATGCGCGATAAGGCAGAACCCGCATCAGAAAGTCGCGCCCCTTGGCATCCTTAACACGTTCTTCTTGCGGAATGCCGGTGCTGAGCACTTCCGTCACTGTTGAATCCAATTCTTCGCATGTGATGCTGTGTGAAAACGCCCCGATACGTCGTCCAATGTCATGCGGTACGAGATTAAAGACTTCGGCAATCCTTGGAGTAAACCGGCGAATACACATTTTTTCGTCAAGAAACAGCGTGTGGACGTCGGTGCTTAGCAGCAGATTGTCCATGTCGTCGGTCAGCTCAGTCAGTTCAGAAATCTTGTTCTGGTATTCGGCATTGACCGTGTACAGTTCCTCGTTGACGGAATGAAGTTCTTCGTTTGTGCTTTGCAGTTCCTCATTGGAAGCAACAAGCTCTTCGTTGGTTGCCTGCAGTTCCTCGTTGCTGGTTTCAAGTTCTTCGATAGTCGTCTGCAGATGCTCTCGGGCAAACCGCAGTTCGCGTTCCAATTCGTGCAGTTGATCTTTGGACACGTCATCCAGCTCAAGCGACTCGACTGCTGCGCCCGGAATCTGTGGTTGCTGCAAGACCTCAAACACGACCAGGTACATTGGTGTCGCCCCATGTGTTCGCACCGGAGCAACATCCAGTCGCACGATCTCGTCACCGTCAGCCGTCTTCAGTCGGACTCGCGGATAGCTAACAGGACTCCCATTTTTTGTGACTCGCTGGAGTGCGCCCAGCACCGCCATTTTAAGATCAGCTCCAGCCATCTCGATCAGGCTGGTGGTCATTAGTCCGTCGCGATATTCCAGGAATCGGCCCGCCCCGCCGAAAATATGCAATACGTCTCGCGATTCGTTCACGAGTATCGCCGGGGGCATATACTGAACCAACAGTTCGTTATACGTCGCCAGCAGATCGCGTCCTGATTGCATCGACGCCACCGACGTCGAGTGCGAATTCATCGGTGGCGCTCGCCAGCCACCGGTTTGCACAGCCAGCGGAGCGTGTATCTCGGGCGACAGCCGGACGTCTCTGCGTTTTCGGTAAAACTTGAGACGTTCGTCAAGAGTCTTGAATTCATCGGTCAATTCGCCCGGCGATTCACTGGCTCCAAGAAAAACGACGCCGTCGGTTTGCAGTCCGAAATGGAACAGCGAAAGTACTTTCTTTTGAGCCGGTGGTTTCAGGTAGATAAGAAAGTTGCGGCACGTGACAAGATGAAGTCTTGTGAAAGGGGCGTCTCGAACAAGGTTGTGCGGGGCGAACACGATCATGCGGCGAATTGCGGGAACAACTCGATACCCGGCATCCGTTTGAACGAAATACGTGTCCCGGCGGACTTCGTCCATTTCGGCCATGCTGGCTTCGGGGTACAAGCCCTGGTGGGCAAAGTCGAGCGACGTCTGGTGGATGTCGGTCGCGAAAATTTTCACACTTGCCGACTGGCCGAGTTCCTTCATGCACTCGTCGATCAGAATTGCGACCGAGTAGGCTTCTTCGCCAGTGGCACACGCCGCAACCCAGACGCGAAATTCTTCTTTGTCATTCCGGTTTGATAAAAGTTGTGGCAGAATTTTCTCTCGAAGGTACTCAAAGGCCTGAGTGTCTCGAAAGAAACGAGTGACTCCGATGAGCAGATCCTTGTACAACAGGTGGACTTCATCGGGCGTCTCTTCCAGCCGCTTGACATATTGGTCCAGATTGCCGTGGTGATGCAGTTGAATCCGGCGTTCGATACGCCGGCCGATGGTGGTCGGCTTGTAGTGGCTGAAGTCAATCCGGTGCCGTTCCTGTAGCAGGCGAAAGATGTGTTCGATGCCGGATTCGTCCACTGGAGCCTTCGCCAGTTCGGATGGATTTGGCTGGACGGCGTACCGTTCCAGGACGTCCGAGATTCCATTGGGTGGCACGACGACGTCGACAAAGCCGGTATCAATCGCACTTCGTGGCATTCCGTCGAACTTAGCACTGTCCGTGGACTGGCTGATGATTAAGCCACCAACTTCATGAATGTCTTTCAATCCGCGGGAACCGTCACTTCCGGTGCCGGACAGAACGACTCCGATGCTGCTGCGTCCTTTGTCATGAGCGAGACTGCGAAAAAAATGGTCAATCGGCAACGACAGCGAATTGGTGTTCTGTTTTTCTTTCAACAGCAACTTTCCGTCGGCAATAATCATCTCCTGCCGAGGCGGAATGAGATAAAGAGAATTGGGTTCGACCACCATCCCATCTTCGACGCGATGGATGGCCATCTGAGTATGTCGACTCAACAGCTCGTTCATCAAGCTTTTAAAGTCGGGGGACAGGTGCTGCAC
>CAYZYB010000301.1:0-6250 GCA_964481505.1 uncultured Planctomycetaceae bacterium
GTTCCGCATAGATGCCCACTGGGGTCGATCCTGTCGCGAGGCCGAGAACGCAGTCCCTTCCTTTTTCCGCCCGATTGCGAATGAGGTCTGCGATTTCGTGAGCGACGTGTTTTGCGGCAAGGGGAGCGTTGGCAAAAACTTCACAGTTAAGCTGTTCCAGCTTACTGAGATCCTGAATGGTGGTCATCAATGGCCTCGAGGAAGAATCGCGGAGACAGGTGTGAACCTCGCATTCTACTGATTTCGCCCGCCGTTTCGAACGAACCGACCAAACGCTTCAGGAATTGGAGACGGCCTGAAATGGATTTCGCCATTCGAAGCCCCGCTTTACCTATCTTGACGGCTGACTCTAACGGTCAAAGATGACATTCCGCCTGATCCATTCCGCGCGGAACGACTTTCAGCGCGGAATGACGTTCAGGAAAACGCTACGGCATCTTCAGCAATCTCAGGCCTCGCTGACCGCCGACTCCCCTGCTGATGTGAGGCACTTATCGATCTGACGAATGGCCTGTCTTAGCCGTTGGCTGTTTTCAACGATCGCCAAACGCAGGCAGCCTTCGCCATCATCGCCGAAGCCTCGTCCAGGGCTGACAGCGACTCCGCCTTCGTTGAGCAACTTCATTGCGAACTCGATCGATCCCATGTGCCTCCATTCTTTCGGCATGTCTGCCCAGACGAACATCCCGGCCTTCGGAGGTGTGATGTCCCAGCCCAGTCGCGTGAGGCCTTCGCAAAGAACGTCTCGCCGACTCTGATATTCCTTCGTCACGCTCTCAACAGCAGCATCACAATGACGCATCGCCACGATCGCGGCGATTTGAATCGGCTGAAAGATGCCGTAGTCGTAGTAGCCTTTGATGGTTGCCAGCGCTCGGACCATTTCCTGGTTGCCGGAGCAGAAGCCGATTCTCCAGCCCGCCATGCTGTAGCTCTTGCTCATCGACGTCATTTCCACGCCCACATCGAGCGCTCCAGGTGTCGCCAGAAAACTGGGAGCTTCATATCCGTCGTAACAAATATCAGCGTAGGCGAAGTCGCTGATCACGAGGAAGTTATGCTTTTTGGCAAGCCGTACGAGATCGACGTAGAAGTCACTTTCAATCACCGTTGCCGTCGGGTTGTGAGGAAAGTTGACGACCACGACTTTGGGTTTCGGAACAAGGTTCTCGCAGGTGTACGCGATATTCTGCAGGAATTTTTCCGGGTCCCGAGTGTCGAGCGTGATGACATTTCCAGAAGCCAGCATCACTGCGTAGACATGAACCGGAAAATAGGGAGAAGGGACAATGGCTGTGTCGCCCGGTCCCATCAACGCCAGGCACATGTGGCTGAAGCCTTCCTTTGAACCGATGCACGCCAGAACTTCGTTGTCCGGTGACAGTCGGACTCCGTAGCGTTTCCAGTACCGTGCGGCGACTTCCTTCCGCAGGTTGCCGATTCCGTTGCTAACGGAGTATCGGTGATTCCGGGAATCAGCCAAAGCTTCTTCGATCTTCTGAACGATCAAGGGATCGGGCGGATCGGTCGGGTTTCCCATACCAAGATCGATGACATCTACGCCATCAACTCGCAGTTGGTACTTTCGCTTGTTGATCGCGCCGAACATGTAAGGCGGCAGCCGATTAACTCGGTCAGCGACCGGGATTTCGAACGGGGTGTCTTCAAATAGAACTTCTGATTCGCTGCGCATGGCGATCTTCCAGTTAATTGAGCATTTTTACTGATTCTACACAGCAGCACGGCATCCGGCGATGCCAGCTGAGCGAACTCAGAGTTTGGGAATTCTTCCCCATGAATCAGTTCGAACGACACAGTATTGAGGACTCGGGATCAGGATTTGGGATCTTGAGGGAAAATTCCGACTTCATTTTGTAAGACTCGATACAACCGAGGCGTCATAGTTTAGTGAAGTTTTGAACAAACCGACGCCATTCAAGCAGCGCGGACTGAGAATATGAATGAGAAACACTGGTATTTGAAACAATGCAGCGTGTTTGCCCAGTTGTCACCAGATCAAATCGCGGCGATCGAACCCAGCTGCTTTTGCCGGGAATACGCTCGCGGCGAAATGGTGTATCTCCCCAGCGACATGGGGGATTCCGCTCTGCTGCTGGCCAAGGGCCGCGTTCGGATTTACCACCTGACGACTGAAGGCAAGCAGGCTATTCTGGGCTTCGTCGAAGCTGGCGAATTGTTCGGGGAGCTAAGCGCCTTTGATGGCAGCCAGCGGAATGAATATGCCGAAACGACAGAAAAGACGGTTGTCGTTCTGCTTCCCCGACATGTGATGCAGGATGTGATGGCTCAGAATCCCAGCGTGTCTATGAAGCTGACGCGATTGTTTGGGCTGCGGCTTCGCCGAGTGGAACGACGGCTGAAGTCGCTGCTGTTTCGCTCCAGCCGAGATCGCCTGATTCATCTTCTGCTCGAACTCGCAGAACGATACGGTCAACCGAACGCTGAGGGTATGGTCATACGCCAGAAAATTTCACATCAGGACATGGCCAGTATTATTGGAGCGACGCGAGAGACCGTAACCATTACCCTCGGCGAACTTCAGACAGAAGGCGTCGTCGAAATCAACCGTCGAATGATCACGCTCAAGAACATGGATCACCTTGCTGGGACAATTGACTTTGGGCCATTGATTCCCGTCTTCGGCGTTTGATGCATTGTTTTTTCCACCGTCATGAAGTCCACCTAAGCGATTTTTGTACGGTGCATTACAAAATGGGCGTCAAAAACCAGCGATACAACATGAACGTGATTCGGATTACAGATAGTTTCCGATACGTTAAACATCATTGCGAAACCGACAAAAGATTGATCGACTCAACGATTGAAAGCGAATGATGACCACAGACGAAAAATGGAAACCCTGCGAACCCGGGATGATCCAGGAAGTTGCAGAACAAGAGCTCCGGCAGGAACGTCAAGCGACGATGACGCGCCGAGCCCTGTTTTCTGTCGTCTTGGCTGTCGGTGCTGGTGTTGCTTATTCAGTCATTCCACGTGGCGAACGTTCGGCGGTTGCGTTAACTTGCTCTAAGACCTTGCAAATCGCGGAATCGTACGTTCGCGGCGAACTTTCGAAGGAAGATACTGCGTTGGTTGACGCACACCTGGAAAAGTGCCAAAAATGCATGGGTTACGTGGAAGATCTAAGGGAACAGCTCAACGCTTAGCGCTGTTTCCTTGATGGATTCAGCGGCTTCCTCGATCTCAAAGCTGACCGCACGACGCCCTCTGTGGGATACTGGAAACTCGTCAGCGATGGAACTCCGTGCATTCGCCGAACAGGTGCTGTTTTCCGATTCGCTGAAGACGAAAACTCGGCGGCCGGACACACGGATGGCGGATGAGAATCCCGGCGATGCTGTTCGTGTGGCGATGCCGACGCGGCCTGAGAATCTTCCCTTCGCGAAGCGTCGCACCGCACCTCCGATGCCCAAACCGGGAGCCTTTGCCGATCCCGCCAAACGCGCGATCGCTCACCACATCATGGCCAATCACGAACTCCAGGCGCTGGAGGTGATGGCGATGGTACTGCTCGCGTTTCCTGAAGCTCCGAGTGGGTTCCGAGGTGGTCTAGCGGAGATCATGTTTGATGAGCAGCGGCATACGAAGATGCACAGCCAGCGATGTGAGGAACTGGGCCTGACCTTCGGTGACCTGCCAGTCAATGGTTATATCTGGACCAAAGCCACTGAGTACGATTCGCCGCTGGAATACGTCGCCGGGCTTCCGTTGGTCTTCGAAGGCGCGAACCTGGACCATACCGTCGAATTCGAAGGTTACTTTCGCCGCCATAACGACAAACGCAGCGCGGCAATCATGCGGGCGATCCACAAGGAAGAAGTTCGCCACGTGGAATTCGGTATGGAGTGGCTTCGCAAGCTGAAAGATCCCACGCTGTCAGACTTCGATGCGTGGCAGCAGGCATTGAAGTGGCCCATTCGTCCTTCGACTGCGAAGGGGGACACGCTTCAAAAAGAAGCCCGTCTGGCAGCTGGAATGACGGCAGAGTTTGTTGAAACGCTGGACGCCTGGCAGGACGAAAATCCCCGGTAGCAGAAACTCCTTCAAGCCAGTGGACTTCAAGTGAAGCCCACTGCTCGAAAATCATTTCGAAACTGTTCTAATCGCGTGGGCGTTTTGGTTTGCCTTTACGGAACTTCGAATTGCCGGGCCCTTTCCGTTTCGAAAACGGCTTTTTGCCACCGGCGCCTCCGCGGAATCCACCTGCTCGCGGCGGAGAAGCGGATTGTCGTTCCCCAGTGTCACGAGTGAGTTGCAGCTGTTTGCCGGCGACCCAGGTCTGCTGCAGCGTCTGGTAAATATCACTGGGCATACCGGTCGGCAGGTCCACCGTACTATGCGTCTGGTGAATACTGATGGGACCGATCTGATCGCCGTCGATGCCGCCTTCGTTGGCGACTGCGCCCACGATATTGCCAGGCTTTACGCCGTCTTTGCTGCCGACTTCAATCCGGAAACGCTCCATGCCAGGTCGCGGAGCCGACAATTGCCGAGGCCGTTCGCCGCCGCGGCGAGCACCATAGTCTCCGCCACGTTCTCCGCCTCGGTCTCGATACCCGCCCGAATCCCCTCGCGGAGGACGACGATCATTCTGGCTGTTTCGGTCGAACTGTTTTCGTCGAGGGCGATCTTCGACGAAGAACGGACGTCCGTCCTGGCCAATATGAGCCAGGGCAGCGGCGATATACTCCATCGGCTTTCCAGACTCTTCCGCGTGTTCCGTGATCAATCGATGAAACAGCGAAAGATCCTGATCGGCCATCACCTCAGAAATCTTCTTCTTGAACTGCTTGATTCGCGTGGCGTTCATGTCGTCTGCCGTCGGCGGCTGAACGACTTCGATCTGCTGGCGAGTGACGCGTTCAATCGACCTCAGCTTATAGCGCTGAGAGTTCGACAAAAAGATGATCGCTTCTCCTTTGCGGCCTGCTCGTCCTGTGCGACCGATACGGTGTACGTACGATTCGCTGTCGTTAGGCACATCGTAGTTGAAGACATGGCTAATTCGTTGAACATCCAGTCCTCGTGCTGCCACGTCCGTTGCGACCAGAATATTGAGTTTGCCGGACTTCAGCTGCTCAATTGTTCGTTCGCGGAGTTTTTGTGGCATGTCACCGTTGAGTGCGACGGCAGAAAGTCCCTGCTGACACAACGTTTCCGCAATCGATACTGTTCCTTCGCGAGTCTTTGCGAAGACAATAACGCCGTCCGCTTCTTCGATTTCCAGAATGCGAGTCAGCACATCGACTTTGTCGCGAGGCTGAACAAAGATGGCGCGCTGGCGAATCGAATCCGCGGTCATCGTTTTGGTTTTGACGGTGACTCGAGCAGGATCATTCAGGTACCGCTGCGCGATGCTGCGAATCGGTGCCGGCATGGTGGCGGAAAACAGTGCGATCTGCCGTGTTGTCGGCGTTTTTTCCAGCACATATTCAACGTCTTCCAGAAAGCCCATGTTGAGCATTTCGTCGGCTTCGTCCAGAGCCAGACACGTAATGCCGTTCAGGTCCAGACTTCCTCTTTTGATGTGATCGATGGTTCGTCCAGGCGTGCCGACCACAACCTGAACTCCCCGCCTTAGTTGTCGCAATTGTGGGTCGTAGCTGCTGCCGCCGTAGATGGTGACCGCAGAAAATCCTGGCAGATTTGCTCCATAGGTTTCAAACGATTTTCCAACCTGAATGGCGAGCTCACGGGTTGGAGTGAGCACCAGGACCTGCGGTCGACGCACGTTGACATCAATCCGTGAAAGAATTGGCAGAGCAAAGGCTGCCGTTTTTCCGGTGCCGGTTTGTGATTGAGCCAGGACATCTCGACCATCCAACATGTAAGGAATGATCTGAGCCTGAATTTCGGTTGGTGTGGTGTAGCCGCTTTGTTCCACAGCTTGTTGAACTTCTTCCAGCAGCGGAAGATCTCGGAACAAAACCTCTCCCGATGTCGCAGCAGGTTTGACTTCTTTTTGTACCGCTGGAGACGGCGCCGCTGGCTGTTTAGAAGCTTCGGCAATCGGAGTGGCTGGAACCGGCGGTGCTGGTGGAACAGGTTTCGATTCTTTAACAACCGGTTTTTCAACAGCCGCTGGTTTAGCAACTGCTGCTTCTGTGACTGCTGGTGCCGTTACGACAGGTTTTGGTGCCGGGGCCGCCAGAGTTGGAGCAGCCACCGGAGCGGCAACTTTGGCAGCAGCAGGGATTTCCGGAGGTGG
>CAYZYB010000302.1:0-6232 GCA_964481505.1 uncultured Planctomycetaceae bacterium
GTAACCAGTTGTGTGTCGAAAAACATCGCGAACCGTGATCTGTCGATTTGCCGGAACGGTTTTGAAGTCGTCTCCGTCTTTGACCAGCACCGTTGTCTTTGAAAACGCGGGAATGAACCTGCTAATTGGATCGTCGAGTTGAAACTTCCCCTGTTCGAACAAAGTCATCGCAGCGACCGACGTGATCGGCTTCGTCATCGAATAGATGCGCAGAATTGTATCCGCTTCGAAAGGCTTGCCATCTTCGAGATCTCGGACGCCAGCTGTCTCAAAGTACACTTCTTTATTGCGATGAACGACAACATGGCTACCTCCCGCCGCATCGCCTTTTTCAATAGCCGCATGCAGCATGTCCTGAGCCGTCTTGTGAGAAACATTCTGCGTTTCCGGATTGTTTGCGGCCTGCAGCAGTTTCAGGATCTTCGGTCGCGTGGCTTTGATCTTTTCCAAATCAAGCTCAACGCCGATCAGTTTCCCGATTCCCGTGTAAGTTTCTTCTAACCCTTCGTTCCATTCCGCAGACGAACTGCTGAGCGGCGTGTCGCCGCGGCCGTTCTTTTCGATCGGCGAAGCTCCCTTGCTTAGCAGCACGGCCACCAACTCTTCATTCGCAAAGAACGATGCGATGTGCAGCGCGGTGTTGCCGTCCGCGTTTGGAATCATCACGTCGGCTCCGTTGCTGATGAGCCACTTCGCCACTTCCGTTTTGCCGAAGACCGTCGCCGTGTTCAGTGCTGTCGATCCTTTTTCGCCTTGACGCGCATTCACAGACATACCGCTGTTAATCAATCGCTGAACCGTTTTGACATCGCCCTCGCGAGCTGCCGTCCAGAGATCTGTGGCCGTCGTTGCTTCACGGCGCGGCTGCATTTTTGCGGTCACAGCGGGATCCAGTTCAGCACCCTGCGTCAGGCAATACAGTTTCGACGCCGTTCGAATCAGCAGCTTGTCGTCCACCGCAGCGGGGCAGGCCATACAAAGTTCCTGCAGGTCATTGCGACCCACGATTTCGAATTCCGGACCGGCCTTCACAACATACGTCAGTCCATCTTCGCTCAGAAAAAACAGATGGCCGTTGTAGGCCCACGGCGATGATGTAAATGATCCACCAGGTGTGAACCGTTTCTTTCCATAAACAACTTTCCCCGTCTTCGCCTTGTGACACGTGAGGAAGCCTCGATCGTAAAGCGTGTACAGATAGTCTCCGTAAACGATCTGCGACGGGTTATAGGGTGACGACTTTCCCCGATACCAAACAATCGAATCGCTGCTTTCAAACTTTCCGTCAGGCACAAGATCGCCGCTGCCACCTGGCTTAATCGCGAACGTCGGACGATGATCGTCTCCCACATATCCGGAAGCGATATAGCAGAGACCATGTGCCGTAAACGGCGAAGGAATAACAAGATTCGACATACGACCGTCAAACTCCCACAACAAATCGCCTGCTAATGAATAGCTGCGATTCGCACGTTTGCCAGGCACAACGATTTCCGTGCGGAGATCGTTCTTCCAGACCAGCGGCGTGGCCCATGAGTGCGTTTCGTCGCGCACCTTCCGCCAGCGTTCGTCACCCGTCTTCGCGTCAAACGATGCAATCCAGGATTCTTCGCGGTTGTCGTAAACGACAAACACCTGGCCATCGTGCACAACTGGCGACGCAGCAGCACCGTAGTCCTGCGCTGTCTTCTTTGGCGCTATCGCCTGCGACCACAGTGGTTTGCCGTTCAAGTCGTAGCAGTAAAGACCGAGGTCGCCGAACAGAACGTACAAGCGTTCACCGTCGGTTGCCGGCGTTTCTGCGGCATAAGTACTTTTGGGGTGCCGAGGCACTTTCGGACGTCCGACATGGGCTTCCTGTTTCCAAATTTCTTTGCCGGTCTTCAGATCAAAGCAATACGTCAACCAGTGATGAAGCCCCTTCGCCGGATCACGCACACCTTCACCGAGGTACAGGCCTTTGCTGGGTGTGAGGTTCGGCTCATCGCTGACAACGGTTGTCAGAAACACTTTGTCTTCCCAAACAACAGGGCACGACCAACCCCAGCCGGGAACGTCCGCAATCCACGCCACATTCTCCGTGGTGGTCCATGTCTGAGGAAGCTTCGCGTTGTCCGCAGAAACGCCCGTCCCGTCGGCACCACGAAATCGCGGCCAGTTGTCCGCGTTTGCTGATAAGGCACAAACAATAAATAGAACTAACCTGATCAGGTGTTTCATCGGTCGGAATCCGCTGGACGTTCAACTATGCAAATATTCGTACAAAAAAGATCATTGGCCAGCGAAGCGATCGCTGAACCAAAGACACCCCTTCGCAGTTCCATCTGAGTCATCTGTGCTATCCGTGGCTAAATTTCGGCCTCACTTCGGGAGTCTACCAAACAAGCGCCGTGAGGCTTTGACTTGCAGCAATGGTTTGTATCCTGAACAGACGACAATGTCTCCCACCACACCAATTCAGCGGATGGCAAAAGACGATCTGACATTCGCGTAGATCAGCACTCAACGGATGTTTCGCACGCTGGCACGACCGGCGGCGGCTTATGCCAGCTCGACCACGGCCAACATTTCAAATCAAAAACTCAATGACCGAGTCCCCGAATCAAATTTGCAGCTGGCTGCAGGAAGCCGTTCAACGCGGTGCTTCCGACCTGCATCTTGTCGCTGGCCACCCGCCGATACTGCGTTTGCATGGTGAGCTACAACCGCTGGATGAACCCGTCTTCGACGAAAATCTGGCACTCACAGAACTGCTGCCACTTTGCTCAGAAGAAACACAAGAAGCCTTCGCCAAAACGCGAAACGCTGACTTCGCTTTGAAACTTCCCGCAGCCACCGCCGACGAATCCGAACAGCGCTTCCGCGCGAATCTCTTCTACAGCGGACAGGCCATCGGAGCCTGCTTTCGCGTCATCCCGTCACAGATTCCGGAATTCACATGGGCCGGGTTTTCGTATGATCTTGCCGAACGTCTCATCGGTTTCCGCAATGGCCTCGTGCTGATCACCGGCGTCACGGGTGCGGGCAAAACAACCTCGCTGGCGATGTTGATCGACCTGCTGAATCAACAGGGCGGCAACCGCATCATCACGATCGAAGAACCGATCGAATTCATCCACCCGCGATACGAAAGCAGCGTGGTGACACAGCGCGAAGTCGGTCAGGACGTGCAGTCATTCGCCGATGGATTGAAGTACGGCCTGCGTCAGGATCCCGACGTGTTGCTGGTGGGGGAAATCCGCGATCGAGACACCGCTCAACTGGCACTCAGCGCCGCAGAAACCGGGCACCTCGTGTTTTCCACGCTGCACGCTCGAGACGCCAAGGGCGCGGTTTCTCGCATGACAGATCTGTTTCCGGAAACCGTGCAATCCGACGTTCGTTCGCAGCTATCCATGAGCCTCCGCGCAGTTGTGAGCCAGCATTTGGTACCAGGGGCAGAGCAGGGCAGCAAGCGCGAACTCGCTGTGGAGATCATGTTCAACAACTCCCCAATTGCCAACGGCATCCGCGCAGGCAAGTTCGAAACCATCGACAACAACATCCAAACCGGCCGATCAGACGGCATGATCAGCCTGGATGATTCCATCAAAGACCTGTTTCAACGGCGCAAAATCTCACGAGCAACGGCAGAACGCTTCGTGACAAACGCTGGAGTTTTGAACTGGTAAGCCGTTTGACCAGAAAAGCGACAGTACTTTGTCTAGCGATCTCCCTTTATCGTTCTATACTCTGCGGCACGCGTCTGGTTTTGAACAAATTGGGAATTCTCACCATGCACACGTCCTTTCGATGGTTCATCTGTTTGGGGGGTTGTGCGACCTTGGTCCTCGCAACAGCGTCCCGCGCATCACATGCTGAAGAGGAACGTGCAAAACCACCATCAAATAGGTCCGCTGCTGTCGCCCGGGTCAGAGAGATCATTGAAGCGGTCATGGAACATCACGTTGCCCCGCCGACACGGCAACAAATGATACTCGAGGCTCTGCGTGGACTGGCGGAAGTAAGCTCTCAGCGCCTGCCCTCCGACATCAGTTCAAGAATCTCCAGCATCAGCGACGTTGACGAACTCTACAAGCTGCTTGAGTCGGAAGGTCAACGACAGATAGATGGCGCGGATTCGCTTGTTCATTTTATTGACTCTGACTGGAAGCTGGATGAGAAGATTCGGTCTCGGATCAGCAGGGCTGTGCCGGGGGGGTTGCAGTTTACCCCTTCCAGAAGTCATGCAGTCAATGAACAAATCGCGGCCAATCGTTACGTTGGGATTGGAGTGAGGACGATTGCGGATAGACAAAATCGGCGTCCTCGGTTTACGGACGTAATGCCAGGAGGAAGTGCGGCTGCCGCTGGACTGAAGGCTGGCGATATCGTTGAAGCAGTGGACGGCAAAGATACGGGCGGAGTTTCAATTGGCGGAGTTATTCAGTGGATACGAGGCCCGGAAGGATCAGCCGTGAGACTGTCGGTACGTTCGGAAGGTGAGGAACCTCGTGATGTATCACTGGTGCGACGCGTTGTGCCGATGCAAACACTGAAAGTGATCGAGCATGCAGACAATGAAGCGGCAGCCCTGATTCAACTGGATCGCTTGTCAGCCAGTACTGTGCATGAACTGCGAAAGATCATCAACGCACTGCCGGAATCTGCAACCACAATTATTCTGGACGTCCGTCAGTCGACAACAAATAATCTGCATTACACTCATCTGCTCGCAGACGCCCTTCTTGACGAAGCGGATCTTGGTACTGTGGAATCTAGGCTGGGAACGCGATCGCTAAGAACAGAAGCGGGCACGATTCTTGAAGGTCGCACTGTCGCCATGGTTTACTATGCCGGGAAATCAGGGCAGATGGACTGGCTGGCTAGAGCTCTGGACGATCATGGTGTGGCTATTTATTGTGAAGACTTCAGCAAATACCGCCTCAGAGCCAACCGAGATCTGGTCACCGAATTCATGCCAATGCAAAGCGGAACAATTGTTATGGGACTGGCCACCGGAAGACTGCAGACGGCCAACCGTACGCCACTTGACAATGAGAATCTGGCTGGCAGATTCATTAAGAACGATCGGCGCCGCGACAATTCGAACAAGCCATATACCGCCAAAGCAAATTGGGAAGGTCGAATAGAGTTTTCCAAAAATTCAAACGCTTTGAAATCCGTGCAAGGTTTCCCGATTCTACGGAGGGCAATTCTTACTGATGCAACCGCCGATAGAAGCAATCTTATCGACCAGATCATGTCAGACAGAGTTCACAGGCGCAACTGAAAAAATGGCTTACCTGATGAAGAACATTTGGGATTCGCGACGTTGCCTCTATTGCAGTATCGTTTCTTTTGTAGTGACCTTCTTTCCAGGGAATACGGCTATCCACGCAACAGACGTTCCACTGACGCGCAGACCCGTCGCCATTGTCGAAGATCGTCCAGGGAACCGAGTTCTTATCGCGAATCAGAATCTCGCAGCACTTACTTCTATCGATCTGACTACGCATAAAGCCAGCAGGATTGAAGGCAACTGGCCAGCCTTGATAGACGCCGCACTGTTGCCGAATTCGGCGTCTCTGATCGCAATAACGACAGCGCCTCCAGCTCTTCTAAAGATCAATATCGCATCGAAAGCAAGTACCTACGGATCGAAAAAAATCGCGCTGGACAGCACGCCAGCAAGGGTCGCCATATCCCATGATGGACTGTTTGCCTGTATTTCTTCGACATGGAGTCAATCAGTATGTTTCGTCCTTTTGAAATCTGTCGGGCGCACGGCGAACGGCAACCGGAAATGCTTACATCTGGATTTTCCACCAAAGGAGTTGCTTCCGCTAACGGATGGAAAATTCCTCGTCGCCGATGCATTCGGCGGGCGACTAGCGGTCGTTGATGCGAGTTCAAACTCCGTCGTTGCAAATCATGAACTGCCAGGCCACCACATTGGCGGATTGGCTTACGATCAAGACAGGAAGCAAGTCCTGTTGACCCATCAGCGCCTCAGCAAGGTCGCGGAAACAAGCCGTGACGATATTCATTGGGGCAGCCTGATGCAGAACGGCCTGTCGTCCATTGCAGCGACCGATCTAATCGACGATGCAGAACAGCTACAAAAGAAAATCCATTTCCGGCAGTTGGGAGATGTTGGAAATGGAGCTGCCGACCCTGCCGGTATCGTGACATGGGGAAAGGGATATTTCGCAATCGCGGTTTCAGGCACGAATCAAGTGGCGTACTGGAG
>CAYZYB010000303.1:0-6226 GCA_964481505.1 uncultured Planctomycetaceae bacterium
GAACAAGTGACCAGCAGCTGCTGGATCTCATCGCCGACGAAGTGCTGCCGACTGAGGTCGCTGTGGAAGCACAATCGGATACAGAATCCAGCAACGTCGTCACGTCTGAACAGACGACGGAGTTGGTCTTCATCGACTCTCGAGTCAACAATATTGGTCAATTGATTGACGATCTCCATTCCGAAAGTGCGATCGACGAATCACGAACACTGGACATCGTCATCCTCGATTCAAATCGTAACGGACTCGCACAGATAACGGCCAAGCTGTTGAAGTCCGAAAGTGTCGATGGTATCCACATCGTATCCCACGGAAGTGAAGGCAACGCACAGCTTGGCAATCTGGCGTTGTCTCGGGAAAACTTTGATACGTACCGCTCCACAGTCAAGGCGTGGCGACACTCGCTCTCATCAAATGCTGACATTCTGTTTTATGGCGGTAACCTTGCGGAGACAGAGAGCGGTCGAGAGCTGATGCAGCAAATCGCGGTGGAATGCGATTGCGATGTGTCCGCCAGCGAAGGCCTGACCGAAAACGAAGACGGCGACGGTGCCGGGAACCTGGAGCACCCGGTCAGCGATATCGAAGCGGACGTGGCATCCCCTGACGCTCTCCAGAGCACCACGACTCATGTGTCGGCGTCACCATTGATTGATCGGGCGACTGGAAACACCATTGCCGAGCCGACTGATAACGAACATGTCGACGTTCCCGATATGAATGACAACACGTCAGGGAGTTCGTCGACGCGAAATGAGGTATTGAACGGCAATGCCGGCAACGATGCATTGGAAGACAGCCGGGAGAACGACATTTACGTCGTCGCGGCGGAACCGTTGGCCGTGAAACAGAACGTTCGTCAGGTCGTGTTCATTGATGACGCCGTCACCGATCGCGAAACTCTGCTGAATGATCTCGGGCTGGGGGACGACGTCGCCGTCATCGGACTGGATGCCCAGTCCGATGGGGTGACACAAATTGCCAATGCCCTGGCGGCCTACAGTCAACTCGATTCGATACACATCGTCAGCCATGGATCTGCTGGTAACCTTCAGCTTGGCAACACCACACTCAATGCAGGCAGTCTTAGTCGCTACGAAGAGCAACTGCGAGCATGGGGCGATGCGCTGCAGATGGACGGCGACCTGCTGTTTTATGGTTGTGATGTCGCAGGTTCTGCTGAAGGTGAATCGTTCCTTGTTTCCATTGGCGAAATCACGAACGCTGATGTCGCCGCCAGCGATGATCTCACCGGACACGCTGATTTGGGTGGTGACTGGGATTTTGAATACGTCGTCGGCAGCGTGGCTACGGATGTTGTCTTCTCCGTAGATGTGCAACAAAATTGGCACGGAACGCTGGATGCGGTCACAGTCACGACGCTGGATGATGTCGTTGATGGTGACACATCCACTATCGCCAACCTATTGGGCAACGTGGGCAACGATGGAGCGATCTCTCTTCGCGAAGCCATCATCGCGGCCAACAACAGCACGAATACTGCAGACGTAATCTACCTCGGCTCCGGAATCCACGAACTGTCACTTTCGGGAACAGGCGAGGTCGGTGGAGATCTCCAGCTTCATAGTGATGTAGAAATCGTTGGGCTGGCAGACGGGTCTTCGATCGTGGATGGATCCGGACTGATGGACGGCGGACGCGTATTCAATGTTGTTAACAACGACGCGACTTTCCGGAACCTGACTATCACCGGTGGTAATGAGACGGCAGATGGCGGTGGGCTGAAGGTTAACGGTCAATCCGCCGTGACTCTTGACAATGTCGTCGTTACCGGGAACACAGCAGGCGCCCTGGGCGGTGGGATTTCGAACCAGGGTATGCTCACCATCGAAAATTCTACGATCAGCTCAAACCATGGAGAACGTGGCGGCGGTATCAGGTCGTCCAGCGGCAACATATTACTGACAAACGTTACCGTCTCCGGCAATACTGCGATGACCGATGGCGGAGGAATTTACTTAAATAATGGTTCGCACGAATTCACCTATGTCACTGTGTCCGGAAATCTTGCCGGTAACGAAGGCGGTGGTATTTTTGTCAACGGATCAACGAAAGCCAGCATCGTCAATTCCACCATCACGAATAATGAAGCCAGCCAGGGCGGTGGAGTCATCAACGATTTTTCCCAGGGCATGGTCAATGTGGTGGACTCCATCATTACTCGGAACGTCGCGCCCACCAGTCAAAACATAGATGGAAACTTCTCTTCAGGCGGCTTCAACATCATTGACAACGATGCAGGTTTATCCTTAGGAGCCTTGGCCGACAACGGGGGCGTTGTTCAAACGCATGAGCTTCTTTCGGGAAGTGTCGGCATCGACCAGGGGGCTATGGTCACTCCCGGAGAGACAACCGATGGAAGAGGACACTTTATTAACGACACGATGCGTGACATCGGAGCATTCGAACGCGCAGCCACACCAAATCTGCAGCAGGATTTAGTTGCGCACTTCATGTTCGAAGAGGGAACCGGCGGAGCGCTGATCGACTCTTCAGTCACAAGTAACGATGGTGGGTTTGTTAATGTGGCGACGTTTGATTCCAATAGCGCCGTCGGTAGTTATGCACTTGACTTTTCTGGTGACGAAAACAATTCAAACGCCTTTGTCCAGGCAGATGACAATGCAGCTTACGATTTTGGACCCGATGAGTTCTCGATCGCTCTTTGGCTCCGGGCGACCAATCCGACTGAAACGGTAACTTTGGTCGGCCACTACGATGACGCCACCTCGACCGGTTTTCGTTTAGAGGCGATGTCCAACGGCATCATCCGCTTGATTCGTGGTGATGGAAGCAGCACTTTCTTTAACGGCACCAGTGGTGATGAAATACTTGATGGACGATGGCATCATCTGACAGCGCAGGTCGATTCGATGGGCCAGGTTGAAATATATTTCGACGGCGTAGCGCAATCTATTTTTGGAAGCGTCAGAACTGTCGATGTTGATACCGATGTGCCACTGACGATTGGCGCGACCAACATCAACAATGGTGATTTCGAAGGCCAGCTTGACGATGTCCGCATCTATGCACGTTCGCTTGAAGCGACCGAAACAACCCAGTTAGCCAGCCCAACTCAGCCCGTAGTGGCAAACTCACTATGGGTTTCAACGGCCGCGGACTTAACGGTAAGCAGTGCTGATCTGGATTCGTGGACGGAACAGGAAATCATCAACATCGGTGACCCCAATCTTGAATTGGAGCCCACGGCTGGCACAACAGACGGTACCTTTAGCTCTGTCGTTAATCTGGATCAGTTTTCCGACGCCAACGGTGACATCAAATCCCTGCATCGAGTTGCTATCACGCAAGCCGTTGATGGCGTGGCACTTCAGGAAGGCGATATTCTCTTCGCCTCACGAAGCAACACCACATATACCAGCGACAACTCAATAGCCACCGACTCCAATAATATTTACATTTTTCGGCCGACGAACTCCGGCGATTACTCCAGTGGTTCGTTCTCGTTGTACGCTCCCTCGACGAATGTATTTGGCATCGAGAGCTTCACTCTGGTTGAGACTGCGACCACAGTCGGTGACCGAAGTCTTGAAGTTGGCGACTTCTTGTACTCAACAGCTTCCGATCACGACTTGCGACATTACCGTGCCGCATCGGGCACTTCGAATGTGCTTCTGGATGGGGGCCAGTTGGGTCTGGCAAACAACAATAGATTTGACGCCGTCGAGCTAATCGAAGAGACCACTGAAATCGCAGGCGTAACCTTCAGTGCAGGTCAAATCCTCGCCGCACTTGAAATGAATGACACTAACGGTGCCGTTTCTGTCAATCGGCATGATCTGATCAGACTCAATGTATCCAGCACAGGCGCAGGCACTACCAGTGGAACCGCGGAATTGGTTTTCGAGGGAAGTGACCTTGGTTTGGCTTCCACTGTGGGCTGGGATGCACTCTCCCTGGGACCGACTGGGACTGTTGCCGACCCAAACGACGCTCCCGTTTTCGACCTGCTCGACGATACGGTCACTTACGTTGAGGGAAGCGACTCAGCCGTCGCACTTGATGCGGACGTCACCATTTTCGATCAACAGCTGTCTAATCCTGGTCCCGGTGACTTTGGCGGAGCCACGTTGACGATCGAACGAGCCGGCGGCGCGAATGCGGATGACAACTTTAACTTCGTTCCCGGATCGGCACTTTCGTTCACAAGCTCTGATTTCCTGCTTTCCGGTCTGTCGAAAGGAACCTACTCATTTAGTGGCGGGACGCTAACGCTGACGTTTGCAGCGGGAGTGACCAACGCGGAAGTCAACGAAGTCATGCAGTCGATTGGCTACCGCAACTTTACCAACAACCCGCCAGCAAGCGTCGATATCGCGTGGACGTTTAACGATGGCAATACGGGAACGCAGGGAAGCGGTGGTAACCTGGAAGCCACAGCCACGACCACTGTTAACATCACAGCGGTCAACGACGCTCCGACGATCAATAACTTCGATAGCAGTCTTAACTACACACTCGGCAGCGGGCCGGTGACAATCGACGCCGACGTTACGGTTTCTGATCCTGAGTTGTCACAGCTCAACAATTTCAATGGCTCGACGCTGTCGGTGTCTCCACAGTTTGGGGACTTCAGGATCGGAATCAACGGCCAGCCTGTCACTGCCGGGGATCCGATTGTTGTGCAAACTGTCGACATCGGAACGGTTGGGATGAATTCAATCGGAGTTCAACCGTTTACGTTCAACGGTGACGCCACGAACGTACTCGTCAACCAGTTCATGCAGTCGTTGACCTTTGAGTACACCGGCAGCACTTCGCCGGGGACCAACTCCGTAATCAGTTTCATTTTTGATGACGGCAACACTGCGGACGCTCAGGGAACGGGGCCGAATCGGGCATCACAGGTCACGGCAACCATAAACTTTGTCACAGATGAAGTGCCAACAATTGACCTAAATGGAATGGCGGCAGATGAAAACGTTGCACTAACCTTCACCGAAAATGGAGACCCACTTTCTCTGGCACCCGGAGCGACCGTTGATGATTTCGGTGAAAACGACATTGTCTCGCTGACACTAACCGCCAATACACTGGGGGCAAACAATGAATTACTTTTCGTGTTCAGTAGCGTCGGCTTTTCAACTGCGAGCTCCCATTCCGATACAGTTACGATTCTCGGCACTGATATTGCCTACTCATACGACCAGAGTGCGGGGACGATCACTTTTACAAATCAAGCCATGGCGACGACTGCGATCCCGGCAGATGTACTAGAAGTTCTTGTTCAAAGCATTCAATATCAGGCCCTGGGCGATAACCTGATCGATGACAACATCGACTTTGAGTTTGTTGCCGAAGACGCTTCCAGCCAAACATCAACGAGTGTGACTTCGCAAGTGAACGTCGTTGCGGTCAATGATGCTCCCGTTTTGGACAACAACGGTAACCTCCGACTCACCGAGATCACGGAAGATGACCTGAACAACAATGGCAACACCGTTGCTGAGATCATTTTCAGCGACGCCCCGTTCCATGCGATTACTGACGTCGATGGACACCCGGAAGGAATCGCGATCACGAATTTGATCGGCAACGGGACCTGGCAGTTTAATATCGGAACGGGCTGGAATGACGTCGGTGCAGTTTCCGACACCAATGCACTGCTGTTGCGTGAAATCGATCGACTGCGATATGTGCCAGATGGTCAAAATGGCGAAACAGCGTTTGTTCAGTTTCATGCATGGGATCAATCCGATGGTGCTGTTGGGACAAGAGTCGACCCCAGTATTTCAGGCGGGACGACTGCGTTTAGCGACGTGGTTGAAGTTGCCGCAATCACGGTGTCGGACGTCAATGACGCTCCGGTGCTGAGTGATGATTTTAACTCTGCTACAGCCAGTGAAGGCAACGGCGCGTTTCTGTTCCAGAACGAAACGGTTACCGACGTTGACGACCTTGATTTTGATGGCGGCAGTTTGACGGTGACGGTTGCTTCTTCGCCTGACAACAACTATGGACTGGGTCTGGTGACGCCCTTCGGTGGAGTTGCAACCTCGGCCAACGACGTCCTGGTCAACGGCATCGTGGTCGGCACGAACGGAGGGACAGGATCATTGCAGATCCCTGGCAGCAGTGGCCCGCTCGTTATCAACTTCAACGCAAATGCCTCCGCGGCGGACGTACAGGCGGTCTTCAACGCATTGGCGATCCACAACAGTTCGGAAGTGGGCGGCATTCGCAC
>CAYZYB010000304.1:0-6166 GCA_964481505.1 uncultured Planctomycetaceae bacterium
AGTCTGAGTAGCTCGCCTCTCCGAGGCGAGAGTGGGCATTTCACGGCTCGGAGAGCCGTGCTACTTTGGTGGGCCGCCATATATTCAAGCCTTTCTCGGTCGCTGCGGACGCACCGCTTCCAGCAGCATGCGAACCAGATCCTCGCGCGTGATTCCGGCGGACTCCGCATGGAACGTCGTGGCAATTCGGTGCCGCATCACGGGAGCCGCGACGGCTGAAATATCTCCGGTCGTCACGTGCAATCGACCGTGCAAAATCGCGCGAGCCTTCGCCGACATCACCAGAGCAATGCCCGCTCGTGGGCCCGCTCCCCAACCCACCATTTCCTTGACAAAGTCAGGGCTGTTCTGTCCGCCTGGTCGAGTGGCCTGAACAAGATCTCGGGCATAGCCGATCACATGGTCCGCCGCCGGAACGTTCTGCACAGTTTGTTGCAACTGCAGAATCTGCTCCGCGTTCAAAACCGTATCCAGCCGGAATTCCTGTCGCGAAGTTGCCCGCCGAATGATCTGAAATTCGTCGTCCGGTTCCGGATAGTCCACAACGATGTTGAACAGGAAACGGTCCAGTTGAGCTTCCGGCAACGGATAAGTACCTTCCTGTTCGATCGGGTTCTGAGTGGCCATCACGAAGAACGGAGCGGGAAGAGGCATCGTCTGGCCGGCGATCGACACATGACGTTCCTGCATCGCTTCCAGCAGTGCGGCTTGGGTCTTTGGTGGAGCCCGGTTGATTTCATCCGCCAGGACCATGTTGCTGAAGATCGGGCCCTTAACGAACTGAAAGTTCCTTGTGCCGGTCGTGCGATCTTCCTGCAGAACTTCGGTGCCCGTGATGTCTGCCGGCATCAAATCGGGTGTAAACTGAATGCGGCGAAACTGTAGGTCGAGCACTTTGGAGACGCTGTCGATCAGCAACGTCTTTGCCAGTCCGGGCACGCCGGTCAAAAGCACGTGACCTCGACTAAACACCGAAATCAACACCTGTTCAACGATGTCCTGCTGGCCAACAATCACTTCCGACAACTGTGAAGTCATCTGTTCATAGGCGTTTCGCAGAGCTTCAATCGCCTGCAGATCATCGGGTGCTGGCTTGTGAGTTTTCGCGGCGGGATTCTTCGATCGACCGTTCCGTTTTGCAGACGTCGGCGGTGCCGCAGAGACCGGCACCAGATCTTCTTCCCGGGCAATGACCACGTTCCCACATCTACATTTGAATTTGCGGCCAACATTTTCGCTGCTGATTCGTCTGACCCGGCCGCATGCGGGACATTGCATGGTTGCATCAGATACAGAAGCAGTGCTCATGGGAAATTTCCAATTCGGACAGCAAATCAACTGGCAGCATGCGACAGCGCACTCGCCACGCTGAATTGGTTTCCACAAAACTGCAGACGTAACGATTTTCTGCGAGAGATTCGGAAAAGTTTCTGTGTTCCAAAGTGGCTCGCCTCTCCGAGGCGAGAATAACGTCGTTTGCTGCCCTGTTGGTGCAAAACTCTCGACTCGGAGAGTCGAGCTACTGAGCGAAGGTAATAAGTTTGCAACCTCAGAGGGCGACACAACGCGCAGATTGTGTCGCCCTCCGGCCTGTCCCTGTTCCGCAATCTTCTTCGCATCCGCCGGTGCGACTCCGAAAATATATTATTTTTGCATTTCCCGCGTTACGCTTTGTCTGTGGCGGAAACTGACATTCCAACTTGAATTGCATCCAGGAACCGGGTTGTCGAACGATCAACAACTGTCAGAACCAGATCTGGCTGCGAGGGTTCAAAATAATGCCCCCGGAGCTTTTGAGGAGATGGTGCGCATGTACCAAGCGGATGTCCGCATCATGATTCGACGACATCTGAACAATCCCCTTGCCGCGGACGAAGTCGCTCAGGAAGTATTTGTGCAACTGTTTCGAAGCGTTGCCGGTTTTCGAGGCGACAGCAGTTTGCGAACGTGGATTCTGGCAGTGACGCGAAATCAGATTCGAGTTTATCTGCGAAACGAAACACGGCGACAACGACGATCCGCGACCGTAATGTCTCCGGAGTTACTGGAATTGGAAGAAGCAATCACTAACCACGACCCGTTTTGCCACAACGATGCAAAACATGAACTCACGGCTCTGCACAACTGCCTCAAAAAACTTGGTGAGCGTCCTCGTCAGGTTGTGGAAGACTTTTACTTCAACAAGCGGTCGGCCGAATCAATCGCGGCCGATCGACAACAAACCCCCGCAGCCGTTCGCATGCTTTTGATGCGTGTGCGCAAGCGACTCGGCGAATGCATCCGGTCTCAGGTCAATGAGCACGGGGAGGCGGACCAATGAATGATTCTCGTAACGAAATTCGAGCCCTCTGGTGTCGACAACTTTCCGGCGAGCCACTGACCGAGCGGGAAAGCGAACAGCTCAGAGATGCGTTGCGCGGAGATCGCGATCTGCAGCAGGAATTAAGTGACGACGCCACGTCTCATTCGCTTCTTCTGTCTGTGAAAGACGTCGCTCAGACGGAAGATCGTTTCGTGCAGGCAGTGATGCAGCAGACCACGACCGTTCAAGGCGATCCTGTTGCCACGGAAAACTCAACTTCGCCGCTGCCAGTCGTCGAAACGAATTCCGTCGATTCTTCAAAGACAACCTCACCCGGATTGTCGACTCGAGCGAACAGCCAGCTTGGCAACAGCCGACGAGGCCGCAGCCGTCAGCGTGCTCAGAGATGGACTGCGTTTCTGCTGACTTTCGTACTGTTTTTATCGGTGGGCCTCATCGTCTGGTTCCAGAGCCCCGGACAGGGACCGTCAGAAATTGCCGGCACCGGACCGTCTGCCGAGGAAAGTGCAGTTAAACAGAAACCGAAAACGCCGCTGAAAGGTGACCGCCCGGAAATCATCAACGACCGCAACGTAGCAACAACCGATGACGTGAGTCCTGCTGAAAACCAAACATCCGATAACGCGAACAACACTTCCCCGCAGTTGGCAACCAATGAAAACACGCCGGCCCCGTCGCCTTTCAACGAAAAGCCAGCAAATTCGAATCCACCAAACATGATCGAGGAGATACCTCCAACAGTCCCGGCTCAATTATTCGCAACGCTCACGAAAGTGGAAGACCCGGTTTGGGAACGTGACGACACGGTGGGTTCTCGCCTGGGCGACGAAGTCGTGCGGCTGTTCGGTGGAACAATCGAATTGACGTTTGATGACGGTGCCGTAGTGACGTTGCAGGGGCCGGTGGAGTTCCAGCCTCGAACGGCCGGGCTGCTGGACCTTCGCCGAGGCCAGCTTTCTGCCAGTGTTCCGAAACCAGCGATCGGTTTCACCGTCATCACGCCGACGTCTGAAGTTGTTGACCTTGGTACTGAGTTCGACGTTTCGGTGAAGGACACGGGCGCTTCCGACGTAATGATTCGGAAGGGTGAAGTTGAGGTCGCACCAGGCGGGCGGACAGGCAAGAACATCCAACAATGGAAGCTGGTTCCCGGAGGGCTGAACCACGCATCATTCTATGCCAGACCCGGCCAGGGCAAACCCGGTCCGATCGTGGCCAAAGTTCAGGGAGCCCGTGGACAGTTTCAGGCGATCATCTCCCTCGGCGGCAAAACGGCGAAGTTCCGGTCGGAAGACACCTTCAACAATGTCCACAAACGCGTGATGACTCAGCTAAAAAATCCTCAGAACGGCATGAACCGTCAGTGGCAGGACTTCGTGGATTCCATGCAGGGAAAGATGAGAGGTACGATGAATTTCAACGGTCGCCAGATGCCATTCGGTAACCTCGATGAGGTCATGCGTCTGCACAACCAACTTCAGAATCAGCTCAACATCGACGACGCTACGCCCTTCAAGGGTTCGATCAACATCAACGGCAAGGTCATCGAATTCAAGACTCAGGAAGAATTCGAAGCCGCCCGCCGCACCGCCTTCGGCCCCGCCGCCACCTTCGGCGCCGGCGACATTTTCGACAGGAAAAGCGGACCACGGTAATTGCCCCGAACGCCGAGGATGATGCCGGATCTGGCGATGCAGCTTCGAATTCTTCTGCACCAGATCACGTCGCTGGCGAGTGGCGATCTGCAGTCGTGATGAAGTTCATAGCCGGCCTTCTCAAGCAGTCCGAATCCGCGACTTCTTTGGTCGGCGGCGGAATCATCCCAACGTCACAACAGAAAATCACCAAAAATCTGGTCCGCTGGTGTAATGACCTCACCGTCTCGACGTCGGGCAAGCACTTTGAGCATCGTCAATCCTTTGAAAAACTCGAGAAACAGCCATGTCGGACGACAAGACCAAGCCATCTGAGGAATCCTCAGGCCGTCGAATTTCGTTTTCCAAAGTGGCGATTTTTGCTGCAGTTGCCGGATTGATGGGGATTGTGTGGCTGCAGTTTGGGGATGCCCTGTCACTCCAAAGCCTGGCTCAGCAGGAAACACAGTTGCGGAATTATCAGCAACTGCATCCGTGGTTCGTATTTGGAATCGCGTTCGTGGTTTACGTGCTTGCGACCGGACTTTCTCTGCCAGGAGCGGCTGTTTTGACGCTGGCCTATGGCTGGTACTTTGGATTCAGTCAGGGATTGATTCTGGTCAGCTTCGCTTCGACCGCCGGAGCAACACTCGCTTTTCTTTTGAGTCGTTTTCTGTTTCGCGATGCGATTCAAAGTCGGTTCGGCGAGCGTCTTGAGAGCTTCAATGAATCACTCGAACGCGAAGGGCCGTTCTTTCTGTTTACGCTGCGGTTGATACCGGCCGTTCCGTTCTTTGTGATCAATGCCGTTATGGGACTCACGCCAATCCGGACACGAACTTTCTGGTGGGTGAGCCAGGTTGGAATGCTGGCCGGGACTGCCGTCTTCGTGTACGCCGGGGCCAGTGTGCCGAATCTTCAGGCGTTGGCAGACAATGGAATCAACGCCGTCTTCAAGCCAGCTCAGATGGCCCAGATCGTCGGTGCGTTCGTCTTGCTTGGCACGTTCCCGCTGGTAGTTCGCTACACGATGAAGTACGCTCAGAGTCACAAGCGAGCCGAACTGGCATCGGATGGCAAAGAAAAAAGCACTGGCCTCGCGTCCACCTGCCAGGTCAACTGCGATTGAATGACTACCGTCCAGTAGCTTTCAACAGTCAGAGCCAGCCTGGAAGCGGGCAAACGCTTCTCGCCGCGGCTCAGCGACCATCGTCCTCCCACAAACTCAGATCGAAGAACCGGAACCATGGATCACGAAGTCGTACAGCTCACGCCCTTTGACGAACACAATCAGAAACTTGAATCCAGCGTTCATCCGCCGGACTGGACGAACCCGACGCCCAGTCAACCGTACCATCTGGTTGTCATCGGTGCGGGCACGGCGGGACTTGTGACAGCCGCCGGAGCCGTCGGTCTCGGAGCCCGCGTTGCGTTGATTGAGCGAGAACTCATGGGAGGCGACTGCCTGAACGTCGGTTGCGTTCCATCGAAAGGCGTCATCCGAGCGGCTCGCGTGGCAGCAACGGTCCGTGACGCCGCGGAGTTTGGTGTTCACACCGGCGAATCGAATGTGAACTTCAGCGAAGCCATGGAACGCATGCGGCGGCTGCGAGCGAAGATCAGTCCAGCGGATTCCGCTAAGCGGTTTTCCGACCTTGGCATTGATGTGTATTTCGGTCAGGGATCGTTTGTTGATGACGACACCGTAACGGTAACACGAAAAGACGGTTCCGTCAGCACTCTGAAGTATAAAAAGGCAGTCATCGCCAGTGGTGCTCGAGCGTCCGCGCCGCCGATTCCGGGGCTGGATTCGGTCAACTACCTGACCAACGAAAACCTGTTTTCGCTTACAGAACTGCCGAAGCGATTCGGCATCGTCGGCAGCGGTCCGATTGGCAGCGAGATGGCTCAGTCTTTCGCGCGATTCGGCAGCGAAGTGTTCCTCTTCGAACGCAGCGACCACATTCTCACGCGGGAAGATGCGGACGCCGCCGATATCGTTCAGAAGGAGTTCGAACGAGACGGAATCAACCTGATGGTCAATAGCGACGACATGAAAGTATCTCCCGCTGATGACGGAAAGATCCGTGTGTCGGTCACTCGAAACGGCCAGCCGGAAGACGTTGTCGTTGACCAGTTGCTAATCGCGGTCGGGCGAGCTCCAAACACCACCGGCCTGAATCTGGAAGCCGTCAACGTCAAACATGAT
>CAYZYB010000305.1:0-6163 GCA_964481505.1 uncultured Planctomycetaceae bacterium
TTGTAAGGCTGAAACAACCGGTCAGAATTTGGTGCGAAATTTGGCCCGTGCTATTCCAGAACCACTTCCACTTTCCTGCGAATGCGTGCCATGATTCGGCTACGGGACATATAGATGCTGCCTGGAGTAATGTTCAGTTCTTTGGCGACTTCGTTCACTGACCTGCCATCGATGACAGTCGCCCAAAAAGCGGCCCAGCTGGATTCGATGAATTCCCCACGAATTTGCTCGGCAGCCCAAACGATCAGTTCGTGTTCGTATTGCTTCACGTCGTTTGTGGTCGGTTCGTCGGGAACATTCTGCAGAAGTTCGACAATCTCCGTGCCGCCAGCGGCCGGCGTGTGTTTTCGTTCTCGCGTCATAAACTTGATCACGATGTTCCGGCAGACAGTGGTCAACCAACGTCGAAAGGACCCTGACTGACCATCATCCTTCCAGCCATCAACGGACTTTGCGATCGCTAGCAATACTTGCTGCACAACATCTGATACATGTTGGTCCGGCACACCCTGTCGACTGGCCATGCGGCACAGAAACGGTTCGTATGCGGCCACGAACTCGCCCCACGCGAGCTCATTCTGCTCATCGTTGAGTCTTACAATCAGACTGTGTCGAGTGTTTTGTGGCACCATGAATTTCTGTTCCTGGCATATTGAGTCCCGCTGGGCGTCAGAATCACACGCCGGAAACGCACATTTTTTGAAAAGATCCGGAATGGTGGGTGCTGCGCCGCAACAGACACAGGATTTACTGCGGCTGGAATACGATGCCGACTGTCTGTATCGCATACGCCGAGCCGATCGGCTGAGTGGCCAGACGGACTACGTATCGTTAAGGATCTGTTCGAATCGCCAACTGGTCCGGTCACAGCACTTGAGCCTTTTCGTTATCGTCCACTGTAGACAGAGCCGAATATGGTGCTGACGATCAGTGATATGTGGACCACCTTCGACGACTATCTGGCAAGTCTGACGAAGCGTTATCGTTCTGCGACAAAGAAGACGCTGAAGCCATTTGATGCGGATGGTTTGTCGGTGGGGCCGATTTCGGAGTTGACGCAGGAATCCGCACGGTTGCACGAACTGTACAAGGCCGTGGTTTCAAGAGCCGACGGCCGGATGTTTGAGATCGATGAATCCACCCTCCCCCGCATGGCCGCTGCGCTTGGCGATGATTTTGTCACGATCGGCATTTGGCAGAATTATCGGCTGATTGGCTTCGTCAATGTGATTCGTGACGGCCAAACAGCGATCGGGTATTACATCGGGATTGATTACGATGCGAATAGCAAGATGCCGCTGTACCATCGTCTGCTGTTTGCGGTGATCGAACAGGCAATCGCATGGATGTGCCGCCGAGTTTCCTGCGGCCGCACAGCATTGGATGCGAAATCGCGTTTGGGTGCGTCATCGGATCCCGTTCTTGAACATCGTAGTGCAGCAACTGATGAAGAACGTGACGCACGCTGAACCACCGGATCGCAACCCGTTTATGGACGCGCAGTGACTCATTGGATGCTGATCTGGCCACTTTATGTCCCGGAGCGATGACCACTACTCTGCTTCAAGGATCACAGTTGTCGACCAACCTTCCGCCGGCCGGCCGGCAGCATTTGTACGCCTCAGGACGACCTTTCGTTTCTGAGTTGTGAACCCTTTCAGACGGATCGTGGCGTCGTACTCGCCCGGTGGACCAGTGAACGTGACGCGACCGTGCTGGCTGCTGTGGACGGACAGTTCACCGCCAGGTCCGCTCAACGTGATACGACAAGGTGTGACGACTCCGTTCGATGTGCAAGCGGTGATCTTGCCGAAACCACTTGGAGATGCGCGATTCAGCCCATGCTCAGCGGTCAGTTTGATTGTCTTTCGTTCGCCGGCCTTCAATTCGAAGGTGTAAACAGGTGGCCAGGTGCGAGTGTCTCTGTCGCGAATCACCCACTTGCCGGCTGGGAGATTTGCTACAGCGAACTTGCCTTCCTTGTCGACCCGCACGGAAGTGTGCCAACGACCATCTTCACTCCACAGATTCAAACGTTGTACTCGGCGCTCGTCCGGAATTGGGACGCTGCCATCCAGCGTTCCCGAACCTTGAGGCAGCGCGAAATCGATCGTTTGTGGAAGTTTGGCCGCAGAAACCTGCAGTCTTTGCCGGGTGACTAACGAACCCTGTCCACGGCAGACGAGTTCGAAGTCGCCGGAGGGGACCTGATCAAACACAAACGGTTCCGAGGGGGCTTTGCGAGGTCGCAGAACTCCCACGGATTGTCCGAACGCCCAGACAGGATCGTATTCTGATAACGATAATCGCAACCCCGCCAGCGCAGCGGGGTCGGCGGGAACACAGTTGATCGTTAGCGAACCCGATCGGTAATTCATTTCACCGAGATCCATTGATGCGCTTGCTTCGACCTCAATATCTCTGATTGGAATCCAGTCACTGCTGCGCTGATTGCCCGAGTCATGGTACAAAGTCCAGATGCCTGGCGGCGCACCAAAAAATGTGAAATTGCCGTTCGTGTCCGTCTTTGCAAACGCTTTCGTGATGGTGGAAAATGAGCTCTTTCCAGCCAGGAGGATACGCGTGTCCGCCAGTGGGTTTCCGTTGACTTTTATGGTTCCGGTCAGCTTCTCCGGACCGCCGAAATGTACCGTGATTCGTTTTTCCTTTTGCGGCAGGATGGCGCGACGAACCACCCCGATGCCATTCCATTCATCGCCGCACGTAATATAGACTTGCTGGAATGGTAAGTGGTCGACTTTATAGAAGCCTCTGGAATCGGTGACTGCGGAGCCGAGCCGCCCGCGTTCGTAGTCACCGCCGTGAAACGCATCCTGAAAGTGCAGCACGACTCCCGATGCCGGATTTCCTGTTCCGTCGAAGACGAGGCCACGAATCGTGACGCCAGTGTTCATCACGATCGTCAGCGGCTCGTCAGGTCGATTTGCCAAATCAAGATTTTCAACATTGGTGTCGCAGAACCCTTTGCTGGAAACTCTCAGCCATTCTTTTGCTCGCGGTAGATTGGGAAATCGGAACCGCCCTTCCCTGTCTGTGATGACAGCTCCAACATCTGAGAGCGAATCCATGGTAGGGCCCCGTGAACCTTTTGCTGCCAGCGACATTGCCTGAACCTTAGCTGCCACAATAGGTTTACCAGTTTCGTCGACGACAGTTCCGGAGAGCGACACGCCCTTGTCGAGTACGATCTCGACGGGAGTCTGCTGTTTTAGTGTGGTGTTGATTTCCACGCTCTTGGTGGGGGCGAAGCCGTCAGCCAAAGCCGCGACCACATAGATCCCGGCTCCGTTGACTTCGACCGAAAATTTTCCGTCCTTTGCCTGAACATTCTTCCACCTCGCGTCCTCCACGTAATTCGGCCCGCCGAGAGTCCAGATTTTTATTACGCTCATCTGAAACGTTTCAACTGGCGTCTTCCCGTCGGGCAGGACCACTCGGCCTGCCAGCACGGATTTGCTCTGGCCTTTGAGTTTGATCTCTAGATCGGTCGTCGGGGCGACCACGTTCTTGAGATCCAGGGATTCCACTCCCGCTGCGTTTGCTGTGATGTTGTAACGACCCTTCGGTATCGGCTCCAGTTTGAACTTTGTCTCGTCACCACGGACATAAACACTGGCCGATTGATTTCCCTCTGTCGACCGTGCGTGCAGCCAGAATCCGTTTGGCCGCTCGCCTGAGAAAACAATTGTTCCGGAAATCGACGTCATCGACGCTGGCGATGGTGAGTCGATCTTAAGAGAGGGTGGCTGAGGCAAAGCCAGCAGATCGCCAGTCATCACTCGTCGCGACTGCGAACTACCGCCTCCCTGCGGAATCGAAATCGTGACGTCGTATTCGCCAGGCACAATGTGTAGGAATTCGAAGGTCCCGTCCTTAGCTACCTCGCTGCCGATGGGCGAAACGCCGAAGTGCCACCACTTGGGCATCGCCAGCACTTTCCATCCAGTGGGCGGCTTGCCGTCAGAGCAAATCGCTGAGCCTTTGACCGTGACCCCTTTCTTCATGACGACCGTTTGAGAATCTCCGACTCCCGGCTTCTTGACCGCGTCAATGAGTTTGGCAAACGCGTAGTTCTTGTGTCGTAAGCCGAAGATGTACTTCACATTGGATGGTTGCAGACCGCCGACAGTGGCCCAGCCGTCGACATCAGTACGGACAGAGTCTGTATTGCGATGTTTGTCTTCCGCCAGCGACGCGACGTTGATGCTCACACCGCGAATCGGGATGCCATCTTCATCGACAGCTCGGATTTCCAGCTGCCCAGCGCGTTCCAGCGTGAAGTTACGTGTGACTTCAGATGTTGGTGTGAGGTCGAGTCTTGGCTGTTTCCTGTAATCGTGGAGACCGATCCATCCGACCGATTTGATCTGTATGCGATATTCCCCTGGTTTCTTAAGTTCAGTGAATCGATAGCGACCATCATCGTCTGTTGTTGTCCGGAAGTATCCAGGACCAGCGAGCGTCAGGTGTGCGTCCGTAACCGGTGCGCCCGTGTCGTCAACGATTCGACCACTGAGGATCGCAGCTTCCCTGACTTTTTTGGCGTCAGCTTTGTCTTGTGCTTTTGCTGGTTCGCATGTCAGGAGAGCAGAGCCAAGGACCAATAGAACGGGCAATGAAACTCGCAGCAGGTACATACCGTCTCCTCCGCATGAGGGCTTCCCGTCTGACGAACGAATCGCCTCAGGGGCTGATGGAAGTGTCGCACGCAGGCGAGCCTACCGCGGGTACTCATTATCTTCAACTGACGAGAGAGCTTTGTCGCCAAACTGCCACCGCTGCTTACCGAGACTGCCGTTGGGGATGCAGGGTTGAAGTTGCAACAACAACCGTGGCGACTTGCCGGTTTAGAAAGGCTGTTGCTAAGCGGACGCCTTCTCCAATAACGATCGTTGATATCGGTTTCCGATTGCTTCGCGACACGCTTTCCTCGAAGACGTGCCACTGCTGTTTGACCCAACGTCCGGTGAGTCCATCCAGATGTACTTCCACTTCGTGTTGGTCACCTGTTCCTCGCCTCGGTTGTGCACCGCCCGCATTAAGACGCAGTCAACGCTGCATGCACGCTTTTTTGTAGCGGCGAGTTTGGTGGAAGTGGGCCGTTGGCTAACGTCTTGAGCGTCGCCGACAGGCGTTGATCTTTTAGTGTCTGTAAGGCACTGAGTGCTGCCGTTCTTAGATGGATGCTCATGTCCGGATCGTTGAGCACTTCGATCAGTGCAGTGCCTGCCTTGTTCAGGCTTTCGGCATCGGGCGTCTTTTGTCGCACTGCTGCTGCTGCCAGCGTGTTGATGGCGGTGATGCTTGCGGCCGCGATTTGATGGTTCCGCGACAGAATATGGGGTGTCAGCGAGCCAATGAGGCTCGGGTCCCGAAGACTCCCAGCGGCGGCAATCGCGGCGGGTAACAGTGGACTTCGTTTCTCGTTAAGAATGGTTTGCAGTCTGGCTCCCACCTTCGGATCTTTGATGGCAGCGAGCCCCTGCAGAGCTGCACCGGTCCACGCGATGTCGTGGCTTTCTTCCACACTTTTCCAGAGTTGCGCGGAGGTGCGCGGATCGTTGATGGCTGCCAGTGTTCGCGCGGCGGTGATGGCCATGCCAGGGTCTGCGAGGTGTTCCATGGCGATGTTGTAGCCATCGTTGATACCGTGACGGCCGAGTACTTCAGCCATGTGAAGTTTCATCGCAAGATTTGTTTCGCGCTTTAACTGAGGGCGAATTGCAGCGACGACTGTGGCGCTGTTGATCGAGTTCAAGGCGCGCATGGCAGCCGACCGCGTGTGCGAGTTGCTACTTTTCAACAGTTTGGCCAACGCGGGGACCGCCCGGTCATCGCCGATTGCTGCAAAGGCATCGGCGATAAGAGTTTCGTCGCGGTGTTTGCCGTCTTCCATTGCCACAAGCAACGTCGGAATTGCCTCGCGATGTCTGAGCAAACCGAGTTGCCGAATTTCCGGCGTTGCCGCATGGTCGCCGTTGAGTTTTTTCTGTAGCCGATTGAGCAACACGGGGGCCGCCTTTGTCCCAGCCAGACCGACGGCAGCTGAGATCCAAGTGTTTTCCCATGTCTTATATTCGTCCAGCGGAAGGGTCTCCAGCGCGCCCAGTACGGCATCGACAGTAGCCGGGTTCTTCAGTTT
>CAYZYB010000306.1:0-6154 GCA_964481505.1 uncultured Planctomycetaceae bacterium
GTACGCGAAAGCCAGGATCGAAAAGCCCATTCATCAGCCGCCACCTATTCACCTGTCGTCTTGAATATCGTGCCAGCATATCCAACAACTCGGTCCGGCGTCCCTCCACTTTCAGCGCTGGTGGCATAGCCAGTGTGATGTATCTTCGATGCCACTCCGAGCTGCCGCAAACACTCCATTACAATCACTGCCGGTATGACTCCACACATGCTGATCCTGTTGGATGTGACAACGTGGAATAGTTTTGCCGGGTCACCTGTCGACATTGCTTTCAGTGCCAATTCATCAAGGCGACGGTTTTCAGCATCTGTCGCGAAGTGATTCATGTCACTGGAAATCAACAACAGTGGCATTGAGGGTAGGTCCCTGATGGCGTCGGCCAGTTGTCTTGCGAACAACTGACATTGTTCGAGACTAGCGGCGCCCATGACAATGCCGACTACCTTTGCCGCGGGGGCCACTTTATTTAGCAGTGGCAAAATCACTTCGATGCCATGCTCATCAGCATGGGCTGCAGCGTCTGATTCCAAACCGTCGATAGCACCGGCAAGTCTTTCTGCCAAATCGTAATCGGCATCCATTGACACTCCTGGCAACTGCCAGGATTTATGTGGTGCGACGGCCCAGTTAACTCCCGCACGCGCGTGCTTCGGACCGATGATGATCACTGTCTCCGGAATCTTAACCCGGCTCAGCACACCAGCGGCGATTCGACCAGAGAATCGCAAGCCGGCGTGAGGCACCATGGCTGCCAGACAAGGTAGTTGTTCCTGCGTGGTTGCGCCTGTAGCGAAGCATTCGTCAACAATTTGAGTCAACTGATTCGGGTCTGCCGGATAGAACTTCCCTGCCACCGCGGGCGGACGAATGGCAGATCCGGTGACAGGCTTTGGTACGTTGGAATCGGCGATGTTCTGCACAGTTGACCGTACGGCGAAGCTGTAGATGCTGGCTGTTTGGGTTCGTGTTTTGATTGCGGCCGCCGCTGTCTGCATGACTTCCTGGATGGACTGTTCTGCGGCAAAGCACCAGCCGCGCCATTGAGCTTCCAACACCATGACCCCTCGTTCGGCGGGAAGAACGCCTTCAAGTGTCGGGCTGTCTATCGTGCCGTTCATTGCGGGATCTGCGAAGACAACACAGTCGACCTGCATTGATCGACAGGCAGTTTCATGCAGTCCTCGAGATTTCAACCATCGCGCGGCTGCTTCGGTTAACTGCAGCAGCGTGGTTTGCAGTGGGATGCCGGGGCGCATCTGAAAGCTGGAAAACGTTGTGCCGTCGGAGTCGTCTGCTGGTTGCAGTCTAAGCACAATGCCATTGACGGATCGATCCGGACAATCCGCCCCGAGGCAACCAGGAATGGCTCCCTGGATCTGCGCCAGTATATTTCCATGAGCGAACCGGCGCAGTGCATTGACTTGATCCTGGGTCATGTCGAAGTGCGGCTGCCCAAAGTGCGGCGGAAGCACACTGTCGTCGAATTCGCCTTCGATCATGTGGCCTTCGAAACGCAGTAGCTTTGTGTCTGGTTGTTGCCACGCTGTCATCGGTAAACCTGCTTTTCTGCAGACGTTATCCAGAAACGTGCGAGCGTCCCAGTTGGCTTCTACCGCGACACTCGGCAACAGCAGCCCGGCCTTGTCTCCACGAATCACTTTCAATCCATGGCGTCCGACTTCAACCGCAGCAACCCGATCTTCTCCCTCTGACGTCACCGATTCGAAGTTGGACAGCAGGGTGACATCGAGAGAGAGGTGTCGAAGTTCGGTCGTTGAAATTGTTGGAAAGCGTTGGTCTTCGGTTGCTGTACGATTGGCCGAATACTGCACGGCTTGCCCCAGAGGCACGGGCTGGCCCACCATTCCGCAACAGGCTCGCAGACGGCCTTTCCGTTTCAAAGTCACAAACGCCCCCATGACGGTGAGGTTGTGTATGCCCGAACTCCGCAGCATCCGAATTGGTGCGTCATCGATTGCGCCTTTGTCGAGTGATGCGGCCACGAAGGCAGACGCTGCTTTATGGACGGCAGCTTCCTGTTCAGGAGTTAGCGAAGGAGCTTCAGCGGCTGGATTGGCAGGGTTCATCTGAGGGTTTCTTTGTGGTGAAACAGAAGCGGCGTTCGCCGGTGTCGCAATAATTTTGGGGGGAACGTTGAGTGGAACAACGGTCTGTGAAGCATGATCGGAGATCTTGATCGGCTGCCGTTTGCGGCCCCACGTTCCTGGTTGATTTTTGAATTGTCCGGCAATGCCGTGTCCCCAGTGACCACAAGCTCCGTCGACAATGTGGAACGCTCCCAACTGATAGTGATTGCGTTCGATCAGGAGTTCCCGGCAATTGGGACACCACGTACTCTGATTCTGCACGTCGTTGACATTGCCAACGTAGGCAAATTGAATGCCTTGATCGATCGCAATTTGTCGAGCCTGCAACAGAGTTTCGTGTGGCGTCCGATCGCGATCCGTCATCCGAAAGTCAGGATGAAAGGCGGTGAAGTGAATTGGAACGTCCGAGCCCACGGCTTCCAGCATCCAATCACATAGCTGACGAATTTCGTCTTTAGAATCGTTTGCGTTTGGGATCAGTAGGTTCGTCACTTCGAACCAAACATCGCTTTCGTGCTTTAGCCACTGCAACGTGTCCAGAACGGGTTGTAAGTGGGAGTACGTGATCTTGTGATAGAATTCTTCGCTGAATGACTTCAGGTCGACGTTGGCGGCGTCCATCGCATGAAAGAACGCGGGCCGTGCCGCCGGAGAAATATACCCCGCCGTCACTGCGACAGAATGAACGTCTTCTTTTCGGCAGGCTTTCGCCGTGTCAATCGCGTATTCGGCCCAAATGATCGGGTCGTTGTACGTAAACGCAACACTACGGCAGCCTGACGATTTCGCTGCAGCTGCGATTGTGTCTGGTGTTGCCTGCTGGCTAAGTCGTTCGACTTCCCGCGATTTTGAAATGTCCCAGTTTTGACAGAACCTGCACCCCAGGTTGCATCCCGCCGTTCCAAAGCTCAGGACAGCTGTTCCGGGATAAAAATGGTTCAGCGGTTTCTTTTCGATCGGGTCGATGCAAAAACCGGTGCTCTTTCCATAAGTGGTTAAGGCCATCTGACCGTCGACGTTCTGTCGTACAAAACAAAAGCCACGATCGCCAGGATTCATACTGCAGGCGCGAGGGCAAAGGTCGCAGACGATTCGTTCCGTACCAGGTTCATCGTGCCACCATCCGGTCGCGACAGCAGGATCATCGCCTGCTGGAGGTGGTTCAACAATTGTTCTCATCGACATCTCCCAATGGGAAGCAACCAGATTCAGATTGCTGGTAGCGAAACAAAGGAACGCTGCAGTCGACTGTCTTCAAAGCCATCGTGACTGTCAAGGCGGGATTGATGTTGGCCTGGAGACAGGTCTGTCGAAGGAAACGAAGACGAATTCGTCGCAATCGCTGACTCCGTGATTGCCAGCCCGCCCTGTTGCCGGGTAGCATAAAAGCCCCGCGTTTGACTTCGTCGACCGTTGTTCCATTCGCCCTCCTTCAGGAGATGCCATTGTGGACGCTAACCAGCCGGAAAATCCTGCCTCCAGTTGCCTCTCCCGCCGCCAATGGTTGACCGCAGCGTCAGCTGGCTTGGCCGCTCAGCCGTTTGTTCACGCAGACGTCGCGGCACCGGCGCGCGCTGGGTCTGTGATCTACATTTTTCTTTCCGGCGGTCTGGGGCAGCAGGACAGTTTCGATCCCAAGCCTAATGCACCGCTCGAAGTTCGCGGCGAATTCAAGCCGATTGCCACTCAAACCCCCGGTCTGCAAATCTGCGAACACATGCCAATGCTTGCAGAACGCAGCAACATGTGGAGTGTTGTCCGCAGTCTCAGCCATCCGTACAACGAGCATTCGCAGGGCCACATGGTCATGCTGACCGGGCGCACTCCGATGCCCGTCGGGTTCAACCCGTCGCTGCCCAGGCCAACAGATCATCCGTCGATCGCAGCGCTTATGGGCGCGCTTCTGCCGGAACGAAACGGACTGCCGTCCTCTGTTGTGCTGCCGGAAAAATTGATTCATCGAACGGGGCGAGTGATTCCCGGACAATTCGCCGGTGTGATGGGAAGCCAACGCGATCCGTGGTTTTTGTCTGCCAGTCGATTCAACGCGAAAACCTACGGCGCCTGGCCGGAATACGAATTCCACCATCAACGCGGCGCCGAAACAACCAACGGTCTCAACTACCGAACTCCGGGTCTCGCACTGCCGAAGGGACTCACAGGAGATCACTTCGGTAACCGCCTGGAACTGCTTTCTCAAATCGAACAGCGGAATCTGTCGCTGCAAAAACTGGAAGAAATTGAACCGTTCTCGCGATATCGCGAAAGAGCGATCTCAATGCTGGGTGATGGTCGGCTCAAGAAACTGTTCGACATTCATTCTGCAGATCCCAGCGAATTGAAACGTTACGGCAAAAACAGTTTCGGCTGGTCACTGTTGTTGTCACGAAGACTGGTTGAAGCGGGCGTTGGATTCGTGCAGGTGAATCTCGGCAACAACGAAACCTGGGACACTCACGGAAATGCATTTCCGCACCTCAAAGACTACCTGATGCCTCCGATGGACCGCGCTGTTTCTGCTTTGCTGGACGATCTTCGACAGCGCGGTTTGCTCGAATCGACTCTGGTGGTCATGGCCGGTGAATTCGGCCGCACGCCGAAAGTGTTTCGTCTTCCGTCGGCTTATGCGCTGCCTGGTCGAGATCACTGGGGAGCTGTGCAATCGGTGATGCTGGCTGGCGGTGGATTCGGTGGCGGAGAAATTATTGGCAGCAGTGACAAACAGGGCGGTCAACCGGCTTCGGATCGTAAGAGTTCTGAGAACCTGGCGGCAACCATGTACCGCACACTCGGTCTGCCACGAAACACACAACGGCACGACCTCCAGGAACGCCCGATGCAGTTGTACAATGCTGATCCGGTCAGCACTTAGACATTTTGCAGAACAACTCAGCGGTGTTCGCTACGAAACACTGTCGTTTTCTTTTGGATCGTCCGCATCTCCGTCGCCACTCACAGATGCGACCGCACGAATCGTATTCATCATACTGCCGATTCCCAGTGTCAGATTGATCAGCAGCAGCGCAGGGGAGAGTTGTGCGGCTCGAGCGGTCCCGCCCAGTGAAACGGTCGCTTCGATGACGAACATCAGAAGGAACGGCGCAGACACCTTCGTTACCCAGAGGATCAACTCAGCCGTGGTAAATTTATTGAACGTCGACGCAGGAAAAACCTTCATCAGGTTTCGCAGGCTGAGTGATCCCAGAATGAGGTTGAGCGTTAGCAGTGGAAGCATGATGCGACTGGCCTTTGCGTCGCTGCCCGGCCCCATTTGTTGCTCGACGAAGACGACTGACGCGATCGGCGCAACCATCTTTAGCATGTACAGGAACATCTCAATCTTCACACGGCGGCTGGATGATTGTTTCACGGTTGTCACCTTCTCTTGAGTTCGCAGTGTCCTCACCTTTGAGGGCCTCGTCCCCTAAGCGATAAACGTTCTCCGCGAGCGCCAGGTATTTCGCAGAATTTCTGCGAAGTGTCGATTCTCGGATTCTGCTGCTGTTATTGGGTGAGAATCGCGGCTTTGCACAATTGCGTGTTCAGGGAAGATTCTGAATCGCAATGGCAAGCAACCTGTACAGATCTAAGCGGCTGACCAACCTGGATCACGGCACGAACTGGATTCTGGCCAAGGGCTTGAGCGGCGTCTGTTGTGATCATCGGTAAGAGTTCCCAGATTGGCTTCGCTCCCGGAAGTGCGGCGATCCATTGCAGCTCTTTCCAAATGCTCAAATCCGGATTCGACGCGCGGCTGTCCGTTCCAAGCAGTACGGTGGCTCCAGCGGCCTTCAACTGTTGCCATGGATGAGCGCCGTGGCGAAAATAGGCATGCGTTCGTGGACAGTACACAACGGCCACGTTCGGATGCTCGCCCAGGAACCGAATTTCTTTGGGCGACAGATAGTTGCAATGGATGGCGAGTGACTGTGGTGCTTCGGCCAGTCTTTGCAGATAGTCGAGCGGCGCTGAAACGGACTTTAGAACACTTGTGTCCCACAGTTTCATCGCATCCAGAAAGTCCACGAACCGACCGGTCTTTGAAC
>CAYZYB010000307.1:0-6127 GCA_964481505.1 uncultured Planctomycetaceae bacterium
GCTGCTGCCCGTTGTTGCTCGGCAGCGCGATTACTTTTATCAGTCGCTGCTCGAAACTGCTTCCGGCAGTCGTCGCGAACGATTGATTGCCAGTGCTGAAGAATCGCGGCAGCCGTTTGGTCATGTCCGGCATCAGCTCAACATGTACCTTTCGCAATACGGCGCCAGTCAGGTTCAGCATCGCCACCTGGCGGCGTTTTATGCTTCGCTTGGTTTTGAATTTGCGGCCGTCGAAGAAGCGTCGATCATTCCCTGTGCCTCAGCCCGATTCGAATCCGAAATTCTCTCCCGGCTGATGCTGATTCAACGAACAGCACGTGCTGGAGAATTGACGAATGCACGAAACCTTCTGACCGAAGCTTTAGATTTGCTGCAGCGTGGCATCCGCTGTGGCGCGATGGTGGACCCATGGAACATTCTCGGGTTTCAGGGCATGTTCCCGCTGTTCTTTGCGCGAGAGGACGCGATTCCGGATAACCGGGTCGAAGTATTGATCGAAGTCATTGAACAAACGTTTGATTCTGCGTCAGCCGTTATGGCGGAAGCAGCGGCGACTGGTCAGACAGAGATTCATCAGTCGGTTGAAGAGGACTTTCGTCAGTTGGCCGTGGAGTGGGATGGCTACGCCACCACAACGGTGTCGGATCTCCCTGAAGTGCGTGGTGAAGAATCTCTACGTGCCGCGCAGCATGTTGCCAAGGCACTGGGAGAGTGGCGGACGGCTGGAGAATCGGCCGGTGATATTTCGTTCTGGCGCGAACATGTTGGGCATTTCGAATCCCCTCGCAGTTTTGCTCAGGTGGTGCACGCTCTTTTAGAACGCAAAGATGATGTGGCAGCACTCGGGCTGTTGATGCAGTGGTTGAGTCAGGCCGAAGACATGGGACTGGAATCCGGCAGCCATTCGATGCACAGTCTGCTGCATCGATTGTTGCGAACAGTCACAGCGCACGAAGATCCGGCGCAGCAATGGCTGATGATGCGGAGGTTGTTCGCGTTTATCGAAGCCAACGCCGAAGCGTTCTGGAAGGTGCCTTCGCTGCGAGAATTCGTCGACCGACACAGGAAGTCGGGGCAGGAAACGGCCGGCGATAAACCGGACGAAGATCTGGACCTTGACCATTTATTCGACGATGAAGACGAGTCCGCAGAAGCTGATCTGTTTAAGGCGGCCTACGACGATGTTGTCTTCCGCGACAGCGCAGATGACGGCAACGATTCAGACACTGTGGATGAAGGTTACGGTCCTGGGACAACTGAGTTCGAAATCATCTATCGGCAGATCGAACCGCGTTTGAAGTTTCTGCACACATTGGGATCTTTGTGGAGTAGCGCCGCGGTCGCTCTGTCTGAGCAATCAGCCGGCGAAGCGGCGGTGCCGAGTGCAGAACGGCAGGAACACCTGCAGGGCTGGCTGGCATCAATCCGTCACTTCCTGAAAGATCTCGGCCATCTTCTGACGGAAGTGCGTGACCACGAGATCAGCACCTATTCCGCTGATCTCGATGCCAACATCGAATACGACATTCAAATGCAGTCTCGCTTTCTGCTAATGCAGAACGCCATTTCAACAACGGTTGAATTTCTGATGGCGGAACGGCTGTTGTGTTCGGTTTTGCTGGACGGTGAGAACCTGCCGGGACAGGGACGTGAGTTTGACAAGAAGCTTGTGGTGATGTTGCGTGCCGTTCTTAGCGGCGATGCGGAAACTGTTCGGAAGGATTTTCCGAAGTTCAGCGAAGCTCTGCAGCGCCGACCGTTGTTGTATGTTCCCTTCGAACATGGGGGGCAGCCGACGGGAATTCTAAAGGCTCGAACGCTACAGACTGTCATCCGCCTGTTGCTAAGCCAGCTGCCTCGGCTGGGACTTATCGAAGAGACGTTTCGTTTGCTGCAGTCGGCGTTCCGCATGGAACGCAGTTCGCGGCCGCTGGGTCAGGCTGTGACCGAATTCGACCGTCTGTTTCGCATCGGCCTGGCCTGCTCCGTCGAAGCAATTTTGCATGCTTCGAGCCGGTGGAAATCAGAAACTGCGCGTCAGCGTCGTAGTGTTTTTCGCCGCGTTCAGCGTTTGCTGGACGCATACAAAGAACTCTGGGCAACTCACAGCAGTTCCATGCGTCTTTCTGTGGTTGAAGAACTGCATGACGAAGACCGGGCGGCTGAGATCCGAAAATTCATCGAAACATACGGGGAGGATTTGTTCCACACACGAATGCTGACTCTCGGCAACGCTCGCGCCATTGTGCATCATGGAGCCGACTCGCTGCTGGAAGAGCTCGAGCAAAACCTGTCGCCCGTCCAGCCCGTTCGGATTGTTGATGACGTGAACGAAGGCGTGATTGACCGTGACGAAGCGACGGACATAATGGAATTCGTTTACGAATCTGTCGTTGATAATTTTGATCGATTCCTCGAATACAACACGACCACGACGCATTCTGACTATGGCAATCGGCTCTTCTGCCTGTTGGATTTTCTGCGTTTGGAATCACTCTACGATCGATTCAGCTGGAATCACATTCCCTATCAAATTGCTCACGAAGCGGCCGTTCGGTTTGGTAATGACGAACTTGCCGGGGAACTCGAAGAGGAATTAGCCGGCATCACGCGCGAAGTTGCTGAATCGCTTGCGGACGAACTGGCGGACCTTGAGTCGGAGTATGGTGTCCAGCTGCCGACGTTGCACGATCACATCTGTGAACGCATCGTCGGCGCGTTGGCGGTTAATCGCATGACGGCTCGCGTGAGTCGTTGCAGTCCGGGAACGAAGGACATTTCGGAAGAGGACGCTCGGAATAATTTCAAAGTCCTGCGGCAGGAGATCGCGGACTTTATGGATATGCGTTTGGGGTCGGGAATTGAACCACCCGATTGGATGCAACAACTCGCTCGCGAGCACGAACGTGTCCACGACGAAAAGGTGGGAGTCGTTGCGGAATCATTAACAACGGCCGACTTCCAACGCGTCACGCAAAAGGACATCGACAAGCAGCTCTCACGACTGTCGGATTCTGGTGACTAGCCAATTGGCCGATGGGCTGCCGTAGACGGGTTCCTTCCGATGGAGTGCTCCCCTGCTCTATTCGACAACGCCACTGGGAACTGGCAGAAGGAAGGCGTGATTTTCCATCATGGCTCGCGGGCCGGCTTCGCTGATGAGCGGCAGGACGAACAGAATTCCGCTGTAAAGGCCCAGCATTGGAATCATGAACAGCTTGGTCGGAAAACGAATGACAGAAGTTGCCATTCTTCGTTTGCGAATGCCAGTGCCATAGACCCACCCCATTAGAATTCGCGTTGGAAAAATGACGATGATGAATAGTGGTGTGAACAGCCAGAATGCGTCTGCTGGCGGCAACACAACTTTCGAAAGATAAAGTGGAACGGCGAGGCCGTACATCAGGATTGTGGCGATCGCCCATCTCACAGGAACCTTTGCGATGATTCTCCTGACTGCTCGGACTTCAAAGATCGCCCCAAATCGTTCTTCGGCCGCCTGATGACATTGTAATAGTGGGAGCCAGGCGGCGACCGGAATCATCAGGATTCCACCAATGAACGTTACAACAACAGCGGGGCCATCCGTGTCGTGCGGCGAAGACGACGCGAAGCCAAGAAGCAATGTTGGAACGACCAGCCAGCACAAAGCGCCGATCGCTGCTCTGATGGCGATGGTTAGGTGATGCCACGGTCGGAATACTTCCAGGAAGCGGTTCGACCAATAGTTAACCGCCGCAACGTATTCGCCGGACTGCAAACCCGTCTTAAGAATTTTGAAGTTACGATAGTTGACTTTTAGCATCCACAGCGCCATCAGAATCAGTGGAAATCCCGGGTTCAGGGCGCCGGTCAGCAGAATGAAGAAGACAGCCAATGCGACGCAGCTTCCAGAACGCCAGGTAAGCGGGCGTTCCAGAGGCCAGAAGAAAGATCCGAAACTTCCGCCGTTTGCGATAGCGAGAAGCAGCATCGAAAACACGACCAGTTGAAGAAGGACTGTTCCGATTCGCCAGCTGCTGTTTTGCAGCCCCGATGCCATCGCGACGATTTGTTGGCCTTCCGCCATCGATGCAGCGGCGAAGACAGGGACCAAAGCGAGACCGACCATCAGCCCGATCAAACCGACGCGAGAAGAAATCGCAAGTAGCGGAAACCCATTCCGAAAACGCCCCGTTCGTCCAACCGAGGCTTCGGCGTCGATCATCATGCCAAGTGAAAGCAGATTGGCTCCGGGAATCGCAGCCAGGACTGCCAGCAACGGTAACAGGAATCCGATGCCTAAAAGTACCTGGATCAGCCACCACACACTTTTCAGCGGTTTACGGATTGAGGGGAATGGTCCGGGTCCGAGTGGCTGGTGAGAGGAATCCGGATTTCCTTCGGTAAAGTAGCTGTCAGACAGATGGTCGTCAGGAAAGGAGTGTTTCCCTGTCGTAGTCGATTCGATTCCGTCTGGCGGAGGGATGTCAATGGGTGGCTTCTGAGGTTCCATGCGGCCATTCTGAGAAATGAAGGATTCTCTGGACAAGCGGTATTCGCAACCGCCTGAAGAATCCTGGAAACTAATGTCCAGGATTTTTCGTCAGTCTACGAATCTCCAGCGGAAACCGACCAACAGGACAAGATCTCCCACAGCTTAGTGCCGATCTAACTTCTGACTGGCTTGCTGAACATCCACTATACCAGAGCAGAGTTCTCACAATGAAACCACTCGCTTCCATGTTCTGTATCGTTGTTGTCGGTCTGTTGCTGATGCTGGTGATGAAAGCCGGCAGCGTTGAAGCCCCCGTGGTCGTTCCGGATCGACGGACTGACGATTCCAATATCGATGCGTCTGTGTCTCGCGTTAATGCGTGGCTGCGTGAACATTGGAGTCGCGAGAATCTCGAACCGGCAGAACGAGCCGACGATTTGACGGTCTATCGTCGTTTGTCTCTGGCATTGCACGGAACGATTCCTTCGCTGGAAGAAGTGACCGCTTTTCAGGCAGATGTTGCCAAAGATCGCGTGCACCGTTGGTTGCTGAAGATGCTCGATGATCCTCGATTTTCCGACTACTTCGCGAATCGACTGGCTCGCGTGTTGACGGGCGTTGAAGAAGGTCAGTTCGTGATTTTTCGCCGCGACCGACTGACTGCATGGCTCAGCGAACAGCTTAGCGCAGATCGACCGTGGCAGGAGATGACGACTGAGCTTATCGCCGGAGACGGTTTGTGGACGAGTCAACCAGCAACAAACTTTATTACGGCTGCTTCTATTCCGGATGAAGGCATTGATGAAACTCAGTTGGCAGGCAGGACGGCCCGCGCGTTTCTTGGACAACGGATTGATTGTGCCCAGTGTCACGACCATCCGTTTGATTCGTGGAAGCAGGAAGACTTCGAAGGTCTCGCGGCCTTTTTTGGTCAGGTGCGGGTAACACCGGGCGGAATCATTGATCGTCGTCTGGAAGAAGATGAAGACACGAAGGAAATGAAGGCGACTGAGTATGTAATTACTGATCCGGGCGAAGAAGAAGGCCGTGTTGTCACGACAAAAGTACCGTTTCACGATGAATGGTTGCCGGAAGAAGGTTCACGGCGTCAGAAGTTAGCCGCCTGGGTGACTCATCCGCAGAATCGCCGATTCGAACGAGCGATTGCAAATCGGATTTGGGGGTTGATGTTTGGCAGAGCCTGGTCGGATCCGGTGGATGATTTGATGCACCCCGAAGATGCCGCTGAGAATCAGGATCTGCTGGACGTTGTTGGCCAGGAGTTTCGCAGCAATGCCGGGCGTCTCAGGTTTTTGATTCAGCTGATTGCGGAGTCCGATGTTTTTCGCATGAAGTCTGAAGTATCGTGGGCGGATGAGGATCTCTACGCTCGAATGGACGAATCCTGGGCTGTGTTTCCTTTGGTCCGGCTTCGCCCCGAACAAATGATCGGAGCTATGTTTCAGGCTGGCCACACCCGTACTGTGAACCACAATTCCAATATGTTTGTGCGATTCACGAAGTTCTTTAACGAGAACGACTTTCTGAAAGAATACGGTGACGCGACAGACGACGAATTGCTTCAGCAAACTGGCACGATTCCTCAGGCTTTACTGCGTATGAATGGTCAGTTCACGCGCGAGTTTACTC
>CAYZYB010000308.1:0-6126 GCA_964481505.1 uncultured Planctomycetaceae bacterium
AAGGAAACCCCGGGGTTTCGCTCGTGCCTCGCTCCAACCCCGGCCACCCTTTCCAGCTTCGTAACTTTCTGCGACTACGCCCGGGCTTAATGGAATTAGCAGTGAGGCTTCCGCCGGGGCCCTATTTGCAATCAAATTGCAAATACAGAGCAATCGGCCATCGCGACCCAGTGAATTCATTGGTATTTTTCCTGCCCATGACAAGCTGCTTCATCAAATCGCTCGTGTTTTTCGTCGTCATTGCGTGCTGCGTCCACAACGCACATGCCCAGGTTGGCCAGGATTCTCGTGTCAACCTGCAGACGATACAGGAAGCAGAAAGTGCTGCTGGAACCGGAACTGGAACTGGAACCGGCAATGACGAAACGGCGGCAACAAAATCGCAACCCGCCATGTTGCTGGTTGTGTACAGCGCGCTGGTCATCGGCGCGTCTTTGCTGGGAGGCTGGCTGCCGTCCTGGATTCGGCTGACTCACACACGGATGCAGACGATCATCAGTTTTGTGGGAGGGCTGATGCTGGGAATCGGCGTGTTTCATTTGATGCCGCACGCGGCGGAATTCATCACTGTCAAAGACATGGCGCAGTGGATGATGCTTGGCATCGTAATGATGTTCGTGCTGATTCGGTTGTTTCATTTTCACAATCACGAACCGGTGAGTCCCGCAAGCCCGGCGATGGCGACGTGTAGCCACGGGCATGACCATGATCACGATCATCTACCAACTCCCGAACCGGACCTTCCGCATCAGCATCAGCAGTCTGGCAAAGAACATACTGCGGCTGAGTGTCATTCCCACGGTCACAATCATGGCATGAGCTGGATGGGCATTGCGCTTGGTCTGAGTTTGCATACACTGATCGATGGTCTGGCTCTGGGTGTCAGTGTTCACGCGGACGCGCAGCAGGTCGTTGCCCCGACACTATTGGGGCTCGGCACATTCCTGGCGGTGCTGTTGCACAAACCGCTGGACGCGGTCTCCATCACTTCACTCATGATCAACAGTGGCTGGAAGAAACGCACCATCAACCTGGTCAATTTCGGTTTTGCGCTGATGTGCCCTCTGGGGACGCTGCTCTTTCTGATGGGAGTCAGCCAGTTCTCCGGTTTTCACCGTGAATTCCTGGGAACCGCGTTGGCATTTTCCGCAGGCGTGTTCATCTGTATTTCGCTGAGCGATCTGTTACCTGAAATGGAATTTCACGCTCACAACAAAGTACAACTCACGGTCGCACTGGCCCTCGGAATCGGCTTGTCCTGGTTGCTCACGCTGCTGGAAGCCGGGCACTTGCACGGATAGGGACGGTTTCTGCTGACCGACGACCAGTGGTTGCATCGGTCAAGAGCGACTCTGCTTTTATGCGGCGATGCGCGGCGGATCTGCGTCCAGTGGGGTATTGGCAGACTTCGGGGACAACCGCTTACGTTTGGCGCCACACGCAAGAAACGCGGGGAGCAGTAACAGATCACCAATCAACGCAGCGTTCAACAAAGTGAACATCAAAACGCCGAATCGCATCGTCGGTCGGAAGGGTGACAGTCCGAGTGCCAACAAGCCACATCCGCAGATCACTGCAGAAGAGATAATAGGCAGTCCGGTTTGCAGAAGTGCTTTGCGAACAGATCGATATCGGCAGCCCGTGGCGATTTTGCAATCGCGATAGCTGAACAGAAAGTGGAATGTTCCGTCCACCGCGAGTCCCAGGGCGATGCTGGCAGTCATCATGATCCCGATGTCGATCGGATAGTCACTCCACCCCAGCAGTCCGAATACAAGAAGGATCGGCGTCAGGTTGGGGATCATCGCGATCAAGCCAGCGTTGAATGAACGCAACGCCAGCATCATGACGACAGTAATCAGAAGAAAGGCCGACGCAAAGCTCCTCCAAAAGCCATCGAATATCTGTGTTTGAGCGTGTTCGAGAAGCGGGCCGATGCCGGTAAAGTGAACCGGCATTCCTGAGCAGGCGTCCCGAAGCGAATCTATCGTTTCTCGAACGGCCGCTGGTTTGTCGGATCGCAGCCGTAAAGACACTCGCCACAGTCTGCTGCCGTCTGTCATCAGACCATCTGTTCCGCTGCCACCGGCAGACGCCGCCGCCAGCTTGGAAAGTGACAGATTGTCTTCGGTGAGTTCTTCCGGGAAAAAATCTGCCAGCGATAGAGAGTGGCAGACATTGTCGACTTCGGAAAAGACAGTTTCGATCCGCCGGACTTCGCGCAGTCTTTCAATAAATGAAGAACCTTCATCTCCGAAATCAACAACAGCTTCGATCGACGTTGGGCTCGTCAGGCGTTCCTGCACCAGCATAGTATCGCGGCGGACCGGATCATTTTTCGGCAGGAAATCGAGTGCGTTGATCAGCGAACGTAGTTCAAGAACCCCCATTGCACAGAAGGCAGTCACAGCAACACCGGGCAGCATCACCCGCCATGGGCGATTCAGAATATACATCGCCAGTCTTTCCAGACTCTGGCGACTCTTGCTGTCGGCAGCTGGGCGGTAATCCAATGCCGTGACAACAGCGGGAGTCAGGAGAACTCCGATCAGGAAACTGTAAACCGTTCCAATGGCCGCTGCCATTCCGAATGCCGGTATCGGACCGATGTCTGATACCGCAAGGCTAACCAGGCCAATGACAGTCGTCACAGTCGCAAAGGCACTGGGACGAATCACTCGCTTAATTGCGCGGCCGATGGCATCTTCATGCCGGCATTCGTGCTGGAAGTGTCCGATGAAATGAATCGAGGCGGCCGTCGTGAACACCATCACCATCACTGGTAACGATGACATGATGAAGTTCATTTCACCGCCAACCAACCAGATTGTTGCCAGTGTGATTTCAATACACAGGACGTTGGCCAGCATTAAGCCACCAGACAGTTTCCAGCAACCGACGTTCCAACGCAGCAGCAGAAAGCAAATCAGTAATGTCAGCGTAAACAGGAACATGGCCTGTTTACGGCTGCCGAGTTTGTCGAGCTGCTCGGCAACGATGGGACCACCAGCCAGGACGGCGTGATTCATCGAGCAGTACGACAGTTGAGTCTTGATGCTGGTGATCGTCTGTTTTCGATTGGCGATGCCGTGAGCGTTAATCGAAACCAGCATGGTTTCCAGTTCGTCCGCAGGTGTTGCCAGCAGATGGACGAGACGTGACTTCGCAATCTCTTCGGAAACATCATTTGCCAGCATCGTTTCGAGAATCTGCTGGCGGCTCCAGCAACTGGCAACTCCTTCCAGGCCATTCAGTCGACGGGACGCAGCCTGAATTCGCGCTGGTTCCGGGAATGGTTTTTCGAAGGCGATCAGAATGGTTTCATCAGCGCCAAAGGTGCGGCAGAATTCGTCGTAGTCTTTCCGTATGACGCTGTTGCGAGGCAGCCAGGTTTCGATGCTGTTATTTGACGGCACCATTTCACCCATGATGGTGAGAATGGGCAGGGCGATGAGCCCACAAAGGAGCAGCATTCGGGAATGTCGTCTGTAGAATTCTGAAACCATTCGCAGCGACCGCTCTTGGAAGAAGATCAGGGAATACCTGAGAGCTATCGAAACAATGGCAAAGACAGCGATACGACGATCTCTTCCGGCAGCATATTCCGGAAGATATATCTGCGCGTCGTGTCGGATCTATAGAATCCTCGTCAGATCCCGTTGTTCACGGGCGAGCACTCATACTGGCAGGCTTTAAGCGAAGCGTGCACTTTGCGCAAACGTCAGAGTTTGTCCAACGGGAGGATCTTTAGGTCAGCTCAGTTCGGTTGGCAGCGACGTTAGAACGGATCGGGTTCAGTCGTTCGACAGGAACTTTCCGCCGCTCATGAACATCCCGTTATCACAGGGCTGACACCATTCGATCAAAACACGGTACTCGAACTCGCGAGTTTCACTGGCCATGCGAACGGTGGTTTCTCCAACAGAAACTGAACCACGATGCAGCAGGCCAATTCCTGTTCGACTGATTTCTCTCGTCATCGCAGAAATGGTATTTCCGCGGAGAGTCTTGATTTCTGCAGGCACAGACAACTCGAGTCGTTCGTTGGTCCGCAGATTCGAAACCTCCGGTTTACCGATGCTTTCCAGCACCTGTCGCAGGTCTTCGATTGTTGGTCGGCTCCAGGGATCCTTTGGCATGACTGACTCCAGGCAGCGAATTTCGCTGCCTCTTTTGGCTGGCTGTTGTACTTAGAGTGGGAACTCCAGGCGGAAAAGTCGACCTGGATTACCAAAGACTCTAGTTTGCAGCAGGCAACTTCGCACTATCTGTCGTCATGAAGTTGCGAAAGTGCCACAGCACAGTTGGCTGAGCTTACGCATTGGTGCGATTATGACGGTCAGGCATGAACAACAGCAGTCCCACAATAATGCAGCCAATCAGCAGAAACCATGTCCGGCGAGACCACTGAAGGAGTCCACCACTGGCTGTTGCTGTCGCAGGTACTGCTGCAACATCCACAACCTCTGTGTCTGATTGGTTCAATGTTTCATCGAACTCTGGCACGGAAGTCAGGAATGGATCACTACCAAATGGCTCGTGCTGCACTGTTTGCTGCATTTGACTTTCGTGGTGAGGCTCATCGGGAAACGAAGAATCTGACGACACAGTGCCAGGAATCACCAGTGGTGTTGAATCGCTGAGTTCAACGGGTTGGGTATTCATTGAGTGAGTGGATGACACCTGCAGGAAGGAATCGTCAAAGTCCGGCTGTGTTCCAGGTCCACGAACCGCATGATCATCCATGGCTGCAAACGAGGAATCCGCGTTGTTAGTGTTGTCAGCCGGTGTCCAGTTGAACCCACTCGATACGCCACTGGACGATTCTTCGTTGGTCACTACGGGATTTGCAGAACTCTTTGCTCTGTTGAATGCTGCCCATGGATCCTCTGGCTTGCCGTTGCTGAAACCGTGTTTGCGACTCGTTTCAACGAATGGATCGTTTATTGTGTCATCAAACGGACTAGTGTTGTTGGTTGCTGCAGCGACTTCTGTGTCGCCTGACGTTTCCACCGCGGAGTCGTCGAAGGCGTCTCCGAATGCTTCGCTAAGTCCCGGAAACAAATCTGATGAAGAATCGTCAGAGGTGAGTTCCTGTTTTTGCGGTTGCGGGGTTGTTCCGTTCAGGAAACTGTCGAATTTTGTGCCGACAGCCGCTGCGGATTTGCCTGCCTCTGCAACTGTTGCTTTCACGTTGTCTTTGACCTTCTCAACGACATCACGAGCCTGGTCTTGTTGCTGATTGATGAAGTCTTCAAAAGACTGCTCACTGGCAGTTTTCGATCCGAACATATCATTTTCTGCCGGTACAGACGCCTCGTGATTTTTTGATCCCAAACTTTGGTCGAACAGATCTGTCGCCTGTTTTTCAACGTCCGCGATGGTTGCTCCAAAATTCTCCGCCTTATTTTTGGAGCGGTTTTCCGTCGCGAATTCAGACTGAGTACTCGCGGATACTGTTCGGACGGGGCGTTTCACTTCCGGGGCTGCAGGTTCTGCGAAGGGGTCAGGTGCGAATTCGTCCTGGTCTGAATTTCGATTGAAGACATCGAAAAAGCCCCGCCGTTTTTGTTCGACGATCTCCTGATCTTCCGGGTTCCTGCGACTGTGGGAAGCGAAAAGCGATTTTCGCTGTTTGGCTTCATATCGCGCAATGGCTTCCTCGCCGGATTCGGAAGTTCCGTTTGCCTCATGGACGTTCGTTTCATCCAGGCTGGAATATTCAGATCGCCCGACCATGTTTCGCAAACGGCTGCCTGAACAGCCAATCGCCGACACAGTGACGGTGATTATGAGAACCGGGATTAGTTTTTTTGAAACCATGACATCGAACCTTGGCCAGTTGTGGCAGGTATTATCTTCCGGAAGCGCACACACATCGTGGGCCCCCAGGATCTGGTTTCGACTCTACTGACTGTGCTTTCGAAAACAGTTATGCTGAAGAATTCAGTTTTGCAGACATAACCTATGGACCGTTCCGGTTCTGGAAACCAGGAGGTCTGCGTATGAATGTAAAAGAATGCCACCTTTGGCTTGTGCGAATCGGAATTCTTAAACAGAACGCTGAGAACGATTAAAGTTCTTAACCTCAACGATTGCAGCCTGCGCTGTCGCAGTACCTTGTCG
>CAYZYB010000309.1:0-6103 GCA_964481505.1 uncultured Planctomycetaceae bacterium
GGAATCAACAGATAAACGAGCATCCCATGCTGGAAATCGGCATGCAGATGTGGATGCGTTTGGTGCCGAAAGACTGGCCAATCAGACGCAGCCTGCGAGTGTTTCGCAATTTAGCAATACAAGATGAAGCGATCAGTCTTTGCCGGGATGTAGAGGCGATCGAATTTTGGGAACAGGTGCCGGTTTATCCATCGACGCGGGAACGCGTTGTCGGACCGGCAGACCGGGCGTTGAGCATTCTCGGCCGCGACCACATCGCGCCGCGAATTCAACCGGACAACCGCCTCATAGAACTACTGGAACGAGGCGTTTCGATCTTCGTTCAGGGTGGCGAACGAGCGTCGTATGCTGAAGTGAGTTTCATACTGCGGTGGATCAGTAACAAGGTGTTGCGATGGAAGACGGAAGTGGAATCACCACTTTTGAAAGTCATCTACGAAGAAGCGGGAATGTCACGTTCGATTGGACCTCACGAACGCAAGTTCTTCATGGGGCAACGGAAACGCGAAACCGAACTGATCGCGTTGGCTCAAAACCCGTGGTTCGAAGACAAAGAAACAACAGAAGCTGTCATCCAGAACAGCGCTCACTTCTGGGGACGTTGCGGATCAGAAAGCGTGGCGGAGATCGCAGCGAATGACATCGCTCCCCTTCTCTTTAATCCACGAGCCATCAAACAGACATGCCAACGCCTGATTCAATTGGGCGACCAGCAGTTTGAAGAAACGCGGCATGAGTTTTTGTCCGTACAGGAACAGATTGAGTTGCTGAAAGGCATCTTCATGAACATGCCGCTTGGCTGGTGGGTGCTCAAACACGGAAGCGAGGTTTCCGTGCTGAACGTGCCACCATTCGAAACGTCAGTCAGTGATGAAGAAGCAGAAAACCAACGGAGAAATCAGGAATGGTTAGTCCCCTTGAATTCAGTCGACTGCGAGACAAGCGGATCTTCGACATCCTCGATGTCGCCCCCGTCACGCTCAAGCAGCTCGTCAAGCTCGGAGTCTTCCCCTCCTACAACGTCGCCGCTCGGGCCAGCGTTAAAAGAAGCTGTCACTTCTGGCTTTCTGATTCGTACTCAGCAGGGGAGTGCCAAGTCAGCAGGACAGACAGGACAGTCTGCATCGTATTCTCTGCGATGGAATGACGACGACTACAGAACGGAGCTGGACGAGTTCGCCGGATTCTATGCCGGGGAAGGGTATCGGACCCCAATTCCGAATTCCTTCTTCGATAAGTTGATCGTCTATGAACCCTTAGCTGTGCTGAAGGTGGTTGGCACCGTTCTCCGGCACACCGTTGGATATCAAAACCAGTTCGGTCGACGTCGGGTTGCCCCATTGTCGTACAAGTACATTTCTCAGTATGCTCGACTGAGTCAGGGACGGGTACTGGCACAGGCCATCCAGTCAGCAATGCAATCCGGATACATTGAGTGTGTGCAAGAAGGAGTGTTTGCGTTAAACGCGGAAGTTCGACGGGCAGCCCAGTACTCTGTTCGTTGGCTTCGTAAAAACGAATGCGACTCCATCAGTTCAAAAAGGCCACCGGTCAAAACGGCGGATTCGAATCAGTTCAAAAACACCATCGCTATCAGTTCAGAAAAGCCATCATTGGATCGGTTCAATAACGCCACTAAAGAAAAGACAGAATTAAAAGACACAGATAAACAACAATTTGCTGCTGTAGAGAAAGGGGGGATTCAGTCCCTCTTGAAAGCCGGCTTCGATAGGAAGACGGCCGGAAGGCTCGTCGCAAAACACGGCGCGGATGTTGTCAGCAATCAGTTGAAGTGGCTGGACGCTCGTAGCCCCAGCGAAAACCGTGTGGGAATGCTTCGCAAGGCGATTGAGGAAAACTGGTCGAAGCCAAAGAGCGTGCAAAGCCGGGAAATCCGTACACAGGTTCGAGTACGTCAGGAACAACAAGTGATAAAACAGCATCAGGAAGATGCACAAATTATAGAACGAAAACGAAGTCGCAATCAAAGACGAGATCGATTGCTGGAGGAGTGGGGGAGTGCCACGATCGGAGAACGCCAGCAGTGGATACGTGAAGCTGCCCAACATGAAACGAGTAATCGTCTGGCTGAAATCATTCGTCGAGAATCGCCGGATGTCACGCAGCCGAAACTTCGGGTGCTCGAAGTTCTCGCAGCGGCAAGAAACTTGCCGACGATTGCATCGAATTCAAGTGTGAATCCGTGACGGATGTCAGTGCCGGGACGGCGCTGAGAGTTCACTCCTCAAGGAAAATCAGGCTGCCCCGTTGCCTGATCCAAAAGGTGTCCCGTTATGGGGACAGCCAGCGGGTCACCAAACGGGTCACCAAACGGGTCGATGCAATCGAACCCGTTCATCGCTCGGACAAGCCGAGAAGCCATCATCACGATGAGGGCTCCGCGTCGACGGGCTTTGCCCGCGACCCGCGGAGCTTTCGACGACGCCGGGACGGCTGCTTCATCTCCGCGGGGCGCGGCCTTCAGTTCGTACCTCAATGGCCTCGACGCGATCGCCGCACGCCACTTCCCGGCGTCGGAGACGGCACCGCTAATCGGCTACCGCCGATTACTCCTCAATCTCACCACTCACCTTGGCCCATAAATCGCCGCTATAGCGTTTTCAGTTTCGACCGGCGGTCATCCTAATCGGACGCCTCAAAAAACGCGGCAACGCACCTCAAAATGGAAATACGGCCATCCTATAAGTGGCCGTCGATCATCTCCCAGTCGTGATCAATGAAGTCTTCGGACTGTCCCTCGGATCAAACCATTCTATGGCGAGCTTCTCGTTTTAGAATGCACTCCAAGTCCAATCACGACATTGGTCCGTTACCAACCCATGACGGTTCGTCATGAGCGCCCAAGCATAATCCGGTAGGCTGTCCGGAAACTGTCATTTCCCGCCATCAATCTGACCACACAGATGCCCTGTCTCTCGAACTCAAATTGCTTTCGGTCGATCAAACCGAGGCAGGTTGCGGCCACTACAGACACTGCCTCGGAGCGGGGAGCACTGAAGGATCCTCCAAAATGCCCGAGGTCACGCCCACCTCGGGCTGGAAACGGCCTTGTTGTTCCTGGTCCACCGAAGGTCGGTTCACTCCGTGGATCGAGTCCCACTCTCGGGGAGCGTGTTGTCACCAACCTGGTAAAAATTGGGGAAGATGCTTCCGGTGTGGAAAAAGGAGGTCAAGAAGGCCGGCTTGATACCGGGCATTGATCCGGAGCAGGAGACCGACGCCCCCGGATTTGAAAGCTTCGGAGGCCTCAGTGTTGACGAAGTCGAACAGCTTGCAAGAAGCGAGTTCAAGGGAGACACGTCGGCCCCCAACGGGACCAGCATCGCTGTGGTCTGCGAGTTTGATGGCAAGCGGGTGCTATTCCTTGGGGACGCTCACATGGACGTGATCGAACGGGCCCTCAATCGATTTGGTAGTGGTTCCCCTGTCAGATTTGATGCCATCAAGATTTCCCATCACGGCAGCAAGGGCACCGTCTCAAAGGTGATGCTCGATCGCGTCGAATGTGGGCATTATTTCATTTCCACCAACGGCACCCGCCATGGCCATCCGAACGCAGAAGCGATCGCCAGCATTCTGAAGTTTGGCGGAGACAACTTTAACTAGCGCAGCAAGTTCTCCGAAGCCTGGGATGTCAAAAAAACTGAAGAAGGAGTTCGGCTATACGACCTCCTATCCAGCCACCAATGAGAATGGATTTCTGACTGTCGACTTGCTCAATTGGCAGCGTCCATGCTCAGCGCCTGCCGAACGAAATGGCAAGAACTCTGTTTCAATGCCTCAATTCCAGAGCCGTTTCGAGCCAATGGTCGGGGGGTGAACAGGACAATGCCACTACCTGGCCTACGGTGGCGCAAGATACACCTGTGGGTAAGTTGCCTTACTTGGTGATAGCAGTTAGAAATGAACCTTTAGGTCGCCGGTATTTTCTGCGAGGGGCACATGGCACAGCCATCTAGCGAACAGCGTGCAAAACGAAACACGGACTACTTAAAGAAGGTCTTTGGAACCGAAGACCTCGGGGAAGCCCGCAGTGAACTCGAATCCGCTATGAGTGGTGGAGGAGACTTTGGAGACTTCGACGACCTTGAGGTCGCGAAAGCCGGCCGCGACGACCGTGATCCACTTGAGTCGCTCGATGTACTGACGGAAGATCCAACAGGCGCAGCCCTGACGCCCGGTGACCACGATCGACTCGAAGCGATCATCCATGAAACGAGTCGACCCGCGTATATTATCGACAACGGTTCGTTCACTCCGAACAGTCAGTGGGACTTTCTGGCGACGGGGGACATCCGCAAAAACATCGAATCGGCTATTCCGTCCGTCGGGCGAATCGAAGTGCCCAAAGACTTTCGCCCGTACGCTGGCACGGGATTTGTTGTCGGTGAAAACCTGCTGATGACAAATCGACACGTCGCCAGAATCTTTGCATCCGGCATTGGAACGAAGTTGCTGAAGTTCGACGCCGGACAGATCGCAGGCGTTGACTTTCTGCGGGAGTTGCCGGGAGCCGGCAAACCCGATCCGGTTTTCCTGGAAATCGACGAGGTCGTGATGATTCATCCCTATTGGGACATGGCACTTCTGCGAACCAAAAATGCACTGCCGGAAAAACACCAACCATTGAAACTTTCCACGAAGACTCCCGCAGACCTTGCCGGGCGAAAAGTTGTTGTGATTGGCTACCCGGCCAAAGACAAACGCAACAATCTGAAAGTGCAGGAGGAAATCTTCGGTGGACGGTATCAGATCAAGCGGTTGATGCCCGGCGAACATGACGGGGCCGTCAGCTACGCTGGCCAGGATGTGATGGCTCACGACACGTCGACACTCGGCGGAGCATCCGGATCGGCTGTGTTGGATGTGAAAAGCGGCGAAGTCGTGGGGCTGCATTATGCGGGCGAATACATGAAGTCGAACTACGCTGTTCCCACCGTCAGTCTCGCGGAAGACAGCCGCATCCTGAATATGGGACTCCAGTTTGAAGGCACGCGTGAAGCCAAAACCACGTTCTACCAGCCGTTCTGGGATAAGGCTGACAACAACGAAGCAGTCACGCTGGATCTCGGCGAAGAAAAAACCGGTCAGGAAGGCAGTCCGCCACCGAACGTCGATCCATTGATCGGTGAGTTTCAATTCGACTCCCTGAATAAGTCGGCATTTGACTGGACGACCGCGCTGTCGGCAGCACTCGCCAGCCACATTGCCTACTTCGACAAAGATCGAATCCGCCAAACGTGTGTTTCGTGGCAACTGGAGAAGTGTCACTTCATTGAACGCGACAACACCGAATGCTTTGTCGCAGGTGACAGTGACACCGCCATTGTGGCCTTCCGTGGAACGGAAAAGAAAGTGGCCGACTGGCTCACAGATCTCAACGCATTTGGGACAACGAGGTCTTACGGTCGCGTTCACCGAGGCTTCTGGGCGGCTTTCCAGGGCGTCGCATATCTGCTGGATGCGGCCATTGCGGATCTCGGCTCACCGAATCTCGTGCTGACCGGCCACAGTCTTGGAGGGGCGCTAGCAGTGATCGCGGCTGCGGAATGGAAAGACAAGTATCCTGTTCAGTCCATCTACACATACGGCCAGCCCGCCGTCGGCAAAGGTCACTTCCCGGGATTCATGCGAGAAAACTACGACGATCTTTTCTATCGGTTCGTCAACGACGACGACATTGTCCCGATGGTTCCACCGCTGTATTGCCACACCGGACAGCTTTATCACTTCGGCCCCGGCAATGATCTGAAGAGTCGAACGGAATCACTCTTCGGCGGCGAAGAAACGCTAACAATGACTCCGGAACAATTCGATCGACTGCGACTGGAACTGCTGAACAAACGTCTCAAAGAAGAAGACGGAGAACTCGGCACACAGGAAGGCTGGCTCCCCAGCTTCAGTGATCACAGTTTGGCAAGGTACATTGGTGAAATTGCTAAGAACGCTGGATAACTGCAGGCCGCGCACTTATGAAACAGGATGAGTATCCCCGAAATGCCGTCTGGTACATCGAGGTAGAATTTGCGCCTGTCGAAGATGCGCATGAAGAAATGCAGCCCCAACCAAAGTGTGGTAGCGC
>CAYZYB010000310.1:0-6102 GCA_964481505.1 uncultured Planctomycetaceae bacterium
ATGTGTTCCAGGCACGATCATCACCAGCGGAAACACGTTCCAGCATGCTGGCTCGAGTTGCATCTGCGTCTTCCGGAACTTCTTCGCGACCATTAGTTGCTGAGTTTGAGCTGTCATTTTCAGCTTCAGTTGCCATGGCCTCTTCCCGAAATCTGAATTGATGGCACGGGTGTAGATCGTCTTATGGAATACTGTGGCTTTCAGTCAGCCTGGGAGTTAACAAAAGACACTCCGTGTTCCCCGTCTGGATCTAGATAAAAAGAAGGTTGATGGTGGAATCTGATGCGCGGCGGCTATCGTGGTTACCCGATGAGCTCGAACTTTGTGAGGTGCGGGGCGCAGAGCTTCAGTTTGAAGTATTCACGGTTTCGAAATCCGTACACAAACAAAGGTTCCAGCGACGTTCCTGCAAGTGCCACAAACGCAACGCGAACGCAGATCACAAGACGTAGTAAGACCTTATTGGAGTGTCGAAAACGGGTATTCATTGAGGTGATCAATTAGCGATTGGGCAATAAGTTGTGCTGCCAGTTCGTGCCCGCGTTCATTCCAGTGACCCGTACCGAGGCGACTGTTCGAAAGTCCGTGCAGAAAGGACTTCGATTCATTGGTGTCGGATTGAAGTCGGGATGCCAGTGGGAAGAATGCTATGGCGGACTTTTGGCAGAGATCTTTTAAAAGCTGTTCTGCATAAAACAGGTCCGGGACTTTGAAGTGTGATAGGAGATTATTTCGAATTTCGGAATCGGGATAAACCTGCGCAGGAGTCTATTCCGCAAAATTTAGCGGAGACAGCGGTCGACGCCGATCAGATTCTGGAATTGTTCTTTGCGTGTTGCGAAATTGAAGTGACATTCTGCCACACGAAACAACACCAGGGTTTGGGAGAAGCTCAGAATCGCGCGGCGAAAGCCGTTCGTCGGATTCGTGCCGACAAGTCTGCTGCTGTACTTGCTGTTGGTGTGGTGGCACGAACGCCTGCGGCACTGCGATACACCCCGCCTTCGTTCATGAACGGGCAAGAACCAGGCGTCATGCGCCGATATGCTGGCCGCGTTGCGGCTTCGCAGTTTGACCGAAGTCCGTAACAAAAGTTTATTCGCACCGAGCGTTTTACAGGCTGTTCAGAAGACACTCAAACCAATCGAATACCTCATCGCGCTCACCGCATAAATGCGAAAGACGATTCAAAGAAACGCCAGGCCTTAATCCATTGCTTAATGAACATCAAACACTCGTTGAACGGCAGGTTTTCCGTATTCGGCTTTGCCGGTGATGACATGGAGATTCGGCAGAATGTCGGTGGTGCCTTCGCCGTGAGTGTGGCCGCACAATACGGTGAGTCGCTGGTCGGGATGCTGCTGCATTTCCGTTCGCAGGTATTCGCCCGCCGCTTCACAGACAAAATGCGGCGCCCAGATGTCGTCGGACAATCGACCGTTGTACCAACACGCATCACGAAATGGAGGAACGTGCATCAGCAGCATGACGTGGCCCGCCTGTTGTAACGCTGCGGGCAAAAGAGTGCGCAGGCAATCCGCTGCTTCGTCGCCCAGTTGGTTGAGCTTTTGGAACAATGCTTGCGGAAGTTTTCCTTTGTGCTTTGAGGCGTCGAACTGAGCGGCGAGTTCTTCGATCTTCAGGTAGTCGTGCAGCACCAGATGTGATTCGAAGAATCTGCCCGAACGACCGTCGCCCCAACCGCCATGGCCAATCAGAACGGTGTCATCTACCAACGAAATCGGGCCGGCAGCGGGGAGCCAGAACACTTGCGAGTCCACCGGGTCTGTGGATTGAGCAAGCTGAGCGGCTCGGTTTCTAACGTCTGCGATTGAGCCGCCGAAGTAATCGTGATTTCCCAGCACAAAGTAGACGGGACAGTCAACGGCGGCGGCCAGTTGCTTCAATTCTTTGGCGAAGGTACCGGCAACGGCAATGTCGCCACTAATCGCTACCGCATCGGGCTCAGCGGCAACGATTTCCTGAACAAACCGTTGGCGTTCCGGATCGGAAACGAAATCAAGATGAATGTCAGTCAGCCAGGCAAGACGCATGTTGATGTGTGTTGGATTTTTCGACTACTTGAGGCCAGCGACCTGCAGCGCCAAATCGTAAATTTCGGCGGTGTCGAGCACGCGGTCGTTTGCTTCAAACAAACTGCGGACAGCCTGTTTATGAACCTTCATTTTGGTGCCACCGACGCCCAACGCGCCATAGCAGATTGTTCCGTCCTTTTCTGCCGCTTTGTCGGCTACGCCAACATCTGCCAGTCCGGCTGGCGGCACTGCGTTAAGGTCGATTGCTACGGACAGGTCGTTGAGAACCGCCAGTGAGCCTTCCGGCAGAAAGCAAATTCCTGCTGCACCGGCTGCGACAACAAGCTGCTTCTTCTGGCACAATTCAGTGACTTCCCCTTCCGAAGACGCTCCCGCGCCTGTCAGACTTCCGGTTTTCGTCTTCTGACGAATCGCATCACAGACTTCGTCGGCACGTTGTTTGGACCGCGACACAACGGTGACGTCACAGCCTTCGGCAGCCAGCAGTTGAGCAACTCGTTGACCTACGGGGCCTGTGCCGCCAGGAACAATGGCGGAAATTTCGTTCAGCGGCAAGTGCTGTTTGGCGGCAACAACTGCAGCAGCCGCCGTGGTGTTGCATCCGTTGGCGTCCATCATCACCGAGACGCGCATTGGCCCGAAGAACGTCGACACCACCTGTTTCGTCAACGCTTCGCCATCCGCAACGTTGCTGCCACCGATGAAAATTGCCGTACTCTTCAGATTGGCCGGGCCTCGCGTAAACATCGCACCGTGAACCAGGCCTGTGACGTTGGCTGGTGTCACATCGCCATAACTGAACAGCTCTTCAGCCCCAGCATCAACGGCCACAACGCGATCAAAAGAACTCGGATGCGAATCTGTGTCGAATTGGATAAGAATGTTCTTCATACCTGTTGATGTCGCCTCTTTGCGTGACTGGTGTTTGCGTTATTCGCCGAGTGTCCGTTCGCGACTGCGGCGTTTGGTCTGACTTTGCCGACGGTAATCGGCAAACACGTGCTCTGCAAGCAGCGTCGATTCCGCAGCAAGCTCGTCCACGCGATTCCGAAAAATCGCAAACGCTGCCAGCGCGGGTACTGCCACTCCAAGTCCAAGAAGAGTGGTGATCAAAGCGCGGTAGATTCCAGGGGCGAGTTCCGCGACCTGTGGGTTGGCTTTTTGTTCGAATTCCATAAACGCTGTGATCATGCCCCAAACGGTGCCCATCAGTCCCAGCATCGGCGCGATTGTGCCGAGTACCGAAAGGTATTCGATGCGACGAAACAGGCGAGCTGACTGTTCCACGGCGGCGTCTTCCATCGCCTTTTCGACGGAGTGATAACCAACGTTGACTTCGTCGAGTCCCGCGGCGAGCAGTCGACTCAGGAAGCCTGGATATTCTTCGCACTTCTTTTTGCCGTCCTCAACATTCCGTTCTGCCAGGCAGCGATGGACCTCTTCTGCCAGGCCGGGCGGCATGAGTGTGGAACGACGAATGTTCATAATGTGGTCGGCGATCAACGCCACCATGACCAAACTCATCAACACAATCAAATAGCCAACCATCCCACCGGCCTTCAGCATTCCCTGCAGCGTCAAACCTTGCTGCGGAGCTTGCTTGATGACAACATTTCCGTCGGCTTCGCCCTGCACCGCAAACGCCGGTTGGGACTGCCACGCAACCAGCAGGCAGAGCATGCAAATGATGGCACGACGAAATTGTCGTGTTTTAGATTCAGCCAATTCCATTTCGCTTCAATTCTGTGGGAGTGTTTTCAAGCTCGTGTGCCGAATTGTAGGATGGAATGCGGAACGCGGAAAGCTGACACCTGACGGCGTGCACTCAGGGGTGTAATCGCAGAAAGCTGCGAAGTTGGAGAGGGTGGCTGTTGATCTGACTCCTGGCATCAAAAAGCCCGGAGTATCGCCATCGGAGTGACCGGTTCGGTGTGCTTTGGTGCAACGTGGCTCTGCACGGTTTCCGGCACCACCGTTGCCAACTAACATACACCCGTCTGCAGGTTCCTCGCGCATTGTCGCAATCTCGTATTAATGACTGCCAATTCGGAGATCTCACATGTTCGATTCCACAATTTCTCTCTTTCGGAAACGCTCGTCGTGCGTTTGCACGGTACTAATGACCGTCATTGCCATGTGCAGTTTGGCGAATCAATCCCGCGCCGATGAAATTTCTGCGGAACAGCAAAAGCGGGAAGAAGCATTCGTTAAGAAAATGGCCAACACCACGCTTACCGGTTCCTTCACGGTCGACAAAAAGATGGACGCACCACCAAAAGCAGAAAGTTATGAAATCAAAAGCGTGACCAAGGCTGGCGGAAAGATGTGGGTCTTTACAACTCGTGTGAAGTACGGTGAAACTGACATTACTTTACCGATTACAGTCCCCGTCGTTTGGGCCGACGACACGCCAATGGTCGCCCTGACAGACGCCGCCATTCCGGGAATGGGAAGCGGCTTCTCCGCGCGCGTGATCTTTCACGACGATCGATATGCCGGCACCTGGCAACACGGCAAGGTCGGTGGTCACATGTTTGGCACGATCGCAAAAACCAAAAAGAAGAACGAAAAAGAAACACCATGAAAACACTGATCCACGGCGCCACCGTCGTGTTTTCTGACCGAACCACAACTGCCAATATTCTGTTCGAAGACGGCACCATCACCGATTGCGACGCAGCCGCCGACGCTGCCGCCGATGAACGCATCGATGCGTCGGGATTGCATCTGATCCCCGGCGTGATCGACGACCAGGTTCATTTTCGTGACCCGGGACTCACGCACAAAGAAGATCTGGCAACAGGCAGCCGCGCCTGCGCGAAAGGTGGCATCACCACTTTTCTGGAAATGCCGAACACCAAACCGGCCACGATCACACTCGACGCTCTCGACGAAAAACTGGCCGTCGCTGCCGAAAAATGCATGGTGAACTTTGGCTTCTACATCGGAGCGACCCCGGATAATGTCGACGTGCTGGCCGCGGCGGAACGCACTCCGGGAATCAAGATTTTCATCGGTTCCAGCACCGGCAACCTGCTGGTCGATCAACAGGCAGCACTGGAACGCATCTTCGAACAAAGCAGCCTTCCCATTTGTGCGCACTGCGAAGACGAAGCGACAGTGCGAGCCAACGCTGCCGCGATCGGCGGTGGTTCTCAATACACGGATCACAGCAAAATTCGAGATCACAAGGCCGCCCTGATAGCCACGAAGCGCGCTGTGGATCTGGCCGACCGGCATCAGCATCGGTTTCACGTGCTGCATGTTTCGACAGCACAGGAAGTGGATTTCCTGCGAACGGCCAGCGATTTGATCACGTCAGAAGCCTGCCCGCACCATCTTCTGTTTAACGTCAACGACTACGATCGCCTGGGGTCGCTGGTACAGATGAATCCATCGATCAAAAACCCGGAAGACAATGATGCTCTTTGGGAGGGCTTGCTGGACGGTACGATTCCGGTCATCGCCACCGACCATGCTCCACATACCCTGGAAGAAAAAGACCAACCGTATCCCGATTCGCCCTCCGGGCTCCCCGCAGTCGAAAACTCGCTCGCTCTGCTGCTGAATGAAGTGAATCGCGGACGGTGTACCTTGCCACAGGTCGTTTCATGGATGTGTGAAGCGCCAGCTCGCGTTTGGGACATTTCACGCAAAGGCCGGATTCAGACCGGGTACGATGCCGACCTGGTGTTGGTCGACATGAACCGTGAACACAAGGTACTTAATGCCGAACAGGTCACGAAATCCGGTTGGAGCCCATGGGATGGCGCTACCTTAAAGGGCCTGCCCGTAAGAACGTTCGTCGGAGGTCGAACGGTTTTTGACGATGGCGTGTTCGACGAATCCGTTCGCGGCACCGAGGCGACCTATCGAGGGAAGTGACAACTGAGTACAGCCGGCGGGGTTAAGCAGCGGGTACCGTTGAAGGATCGATGGCCAGGCATTGGGATAGCTCTGCCACGGAATAAGGAGTCTCCAACAGTCCATCGGGCGGCTGTATCCCATTTGAGCAGAATGAGTTCAACTCTGTCGACTGTTCGCC
>CAYZYB010000311.1:0-6094 GCA_964481505.1 uncultured Planctomycetaceae bacterium
CTTTTCTTCAGCGGCAAAGTGTGATCGCCAGCCATCAGGTCAATCAGACCTTGATGCACGATTCCGACGATTTGCTGATCGGGCTTCAGCGACTTGAGTACGTCCGCCCCGATTGCCTGCTCCGTGATCTTATCAACGAAATCTTTGACAACATCAAACGCGACATCAGCTTCCAGCAGCGCCTTGCGGACCTGCTTCATGCCGTCGTGGATGTTCGCCTCGGTGATCTTTCCGGTTCCCCGAAAAGCCGAAAAGGCGGACGTCAAATTTTCTGTGATACCTTCGAACACGAAATCAGCCAGATGATAAAACGAATAGAACCAACAATGTGGTGCCGCAGCAAATCACGTTCACGGTCAGACCGCAAAGTGTAAAGCACTGCTACCAAAGAGCTTACCCACGCGAGCGATAGTGCCGTCGCACTGCGAACGCTCGAGCGTTTTGGGAAACCCGTGGAAAATCGAACCGCGGATCGTACCGTCGTTTCCGCCGCCTGACAAGCCGTTCGTTGGCCGTAACGACGGTTTGACGGAGGGAATTTCTTGCGTCGCACTCCGACTTGCCGCCCATGAGACGCAGATGTTCCAACAATGGCCCCAAAACTGTCCAAAAGACGGCTAAAACACACAAATCCTGCCACAGCAGCGGGTCACAGCCCCATTCCATCGAGATTCACATTTTGTAGTCGAGCCTTCTTGGCAACGTCTTTGAGCTTTGTCACAACGAAGAATTTGTGGTTAGCGACAGCTTGTTCCGTAATATTCAGACGTTGAGCAACATGTTTATTGGGCCAGCCGAGCACAAAGATCAGCTCAACGCACTGCAAACGCTCCCAGGCCCCAGTCTTCTTAAAATCCGCAATCAGCCGCTGCAGACATTCTTCCACCACCACCGCTTCGGCGTTTGACTTCTCGTGGCTTCGCATCATGCTTGAAGCCGCCCGAGCAGCGGCTGAAGGTTCTCGACCACCACCCTGCGAATCCGGCAGCAGCAGAGGCACAGTTGGACGACGTCCCGTGCGACGCATAGCGTCGATTAGCTTGTGAGCAGCGATGGAAAACAACCACGACTCCAACGGTGTGTTTTCATCATAATTCGGCAGCGCCTTAAGGAATCCCATGAAGGTTTCCTGCACAATGTCTTCTGCGGAACTCTTATCACTCAAACGACTTCTGGCAAACGCCAGCAGCCGCCCTTCAAACAAATTGATACACTCCTGCCAGGCATCAGCCTCGCCCTGACGAATGCGTTGCACAAGCTGCTTGTCAGACTCACTGGCAGGCATAAATCGGCTCTGGTAATGGGAAACGAAACAGAACATCCATGGTGGCAGGACGACGCAAAACTGTCAACAAGCGGGAAAAACCTGATGATTGCTGCCAGCTTTGATGATTGCTGCCAGCCTATCGGCCAACACAACGCTGCTTAATCGACTGCGGATGACGTGATGAAGGGAATTTCCATACCAGACACCGAAAAAGCCAACCCTTTACAAGTATTACACTCTAAAAACGCACAAACCGAATCCTGACAGACTCACCATTCATACGACATAATTCGCACCGAAAACCGCTTTTTGCCAATCAACCAATTGACGATACTGCCCTCAAGGGTGACAATCTGTGCTAAGCGTCCATGTGGAGCGTTAGCCTGCTCTCACCATCAATCCATCCAACCACCTTCCCCTGAGGGACAGAACATTTGACGTATCGATTGTGTCAACTCTTTGTTTTCCCTCTTCTGCTAACCGCATCGGCATTCGCTGACGACTTTGCAGATCATAGCCATTCACCGATCATAGTACGTTCGCGAGCTGTCATTGAACGTCTTCCGGTGAAGGTCATCGACCCCATCGACGTGGTCGTAAATAGCTACCGTGACACGCTGATCGCAGATCGTGTTGGCAAGATAGTGTTTCGCGTGGATGCTGAGCAAGAAACAAGCGTGGTTGCAAAAGATCTCGCCGGCCTTGAACGAGTGACTGATTCCGGAGGCAGCGGCATCCATGTCCTCATTCGCGCAACGAAAGCGGGAAAAATCGTTCGTCTGCTGGAAAACGGCTTCCAGGAAACCGTGTGTGAATTAGCGTTTGCGCCAACGGGTCTGGCTACGGATTCGATCGGCAACCTGTGGACCACAGATTCCGAAACCAACAAAGTGCTTCGCTATGGCGCTGATGGTCGTCTTAAACAGACGACTCAAGTTACCGGGATAACCGCCGATATTGCAGCCGACGACTTTGGAGCAACAGTGCTGCTGAATTCCGGAAAAATTGTCGCCGTAGGAGCCGACGGCAGCAAGAAGACCATCGGCTACGTCACACCATCAGCAACACGGATACGACTGACATCCGATGGCGAAGCAATCGTACTTGCCAAAGACAGCAACGGCAAAACAATGCTGCTGCGTCCCACCACCAAACCAGGAACGGTCGACCGCTTCGCTGACACGCCGGACGGAACGTCTGCCTTTGCCTTCGACAAGCTTGGAAACCTGACTCTGGCAAACCCCACGTTCCGAGCAGTCACGCAGGTGACCAGCCACTTTATGGTACCGTGCCCACATTGCGGCCAGCCTGTGCCAATGCTGTTATCCCCAACAGCACCACCGCACGAAAAGCAGACACGCCGCTCGTTTTAAGGTGGTTCGCTGCAAAATAAATGGACCGTCCAGGATTCGGGATTCAGAGAATTCCGGCACTCCACTCAAGACTCACTCTGGCCTGCCAGGCCTTCGCCTTCTATCGTTGCGCCTGATTTTATTTTATCAGGAGGCAGCAAATGTCCGGCCCCAACTATTCCAGTCGTCGTAGCAAACTCATTCGCAGCCTCAAGGCAGCCAACGTCGATTCGCTTCTGATCAGTAGCGAATCCAACGTTCGATATCTGACTGGCTTCACCGGCGATTCTTCCTGGTTGCTGATCAGCAAATCGGCAACCGTGATCATCAGCGACAGTCGCTACACAACGCAACTCGCCAACGAATGCGGCGAAATCGACGCCAACATCCGAAACGCTCGGAAACCGATGCACGAAGCCGTCGCTGCCGTCGTCAGGAAAGCAAAGTGCAGGCAACTTGGCTTCGAATCAGCGCACCTCTCGTTTGCCCAGCACGCGGCGCTTGCCACGAGCGTCGAAACCGCAGAACTGATTTCGACCAGCGGCCTCACAGAACGACTGCGCGAAGTCAAAGACAAATGGGAACTGACGCAAATCCGTGAAGCAGTCTACCAGGCAGAACGCGGTATCAGTGTGGTGCGCAGCAGCTTAAAGCCCGATCAAACCGAACGCGAAATTCGCTACATTCTGGAAGCCGCGATGCGTGGCTTTGGAGCAAACGGGCCAGGCTTCGAACCCATTATTGGAGTGGGCCCAACCGGCGCACTGCCCCACGCTCACGCAGGCGATTTGCAGGTTCGTGAATCACCGATGCTGCTGGTTGACTGGGGAGCCGAAACAAAAACAGGTTACCGCAGCGATATCACCCGGTGTTTTGTTACAGGAAAAATCACGAAGCAGATGCGAACGGTATACGAAACAGTCCTCAAAGCTCAAAAGAAGGCCATCGCGGCCATTAAGCCGGGAGCCAAATGCAAAAACGTGGATGCAATCGCTCGAAAAACCATCGCTGACGCAGGCTTCGAAAAATACTTCGGCCACGGTTTGGGACACGGATTTGGGTTGGACATCCACGAATCCGTCCGATTAGGTCCGCTTTCGGACCAGGAATTGGAACCCGGTATGGTCGTCACCGTCGAACCCGGAATTTATCTGCCAGGTAAGTTTGGAGTGCGTATAGAAGACGATATTCTGGTAACAAATGACGGTCACGAAATTTTGACCTCCGTTCCGCGCGAATTCGACGATGCTGTCGTCGAATTCCTTGCATAACTGTCAATTCTACGAGAAAGTGTGCGAATCTGGCGCGGCTGCGAGGTTTCGGAGAAGCTCATTCAGTACCAGTGGCTCATTCCACTAAGAGCCCGAAGGCGGTCATCAACCAAACCCAAACCCAGGATTTCGCAAAGCTTTTCTGCTTTGCCGGAACAAATAACAATGGCAAAACCAACAGACAACAACAGTTTCGATTTGGATCGGTTCCGAAAGCTTCTCCAGCTGATGGAAAAATTCGGCGTCACCGAAGCCAACCTGACCAAAGACGGTGAGTCATGGAAGGTTCGCCGCGGCCCCAAGCAGGTCAACGTTGGCCCGGAATTCGCCTACGCTCCGCAGGTCGCGCCACCACCACCAATGGCTCCCGCGCCAGCAGTTCCAGCCGCCGAAGCATCGACGCCCGCCGCCGCCGCTGCGGCGCCAAAGGGCATCACAATCAACGCTCCAACAGTCGGCACGTTCTATTCGTCTCCGACACCGGAAGAACCCGCGTTCGTCACGGTGGGTTCAACTGTGCAACCAGACACGAAGGTCTGCATCATTGAAGCCATGAAGGTATTCAACGATATCCCGGCAGAAGTAAGCGGCAAGATCGTTGAAATTTTGGTCGAGAATGGGGAGCCCGTGGAATTCGGCCAACCGCTCTTCCGTATCGAGCCGTAGAGCGCATCCGTTTTGCCAGGCCACCATCTGAATCAAAGAGCAGGATCCGCATCAGCTGGGACCTGTTGGTCGTTTGAAGAAGTCCACGCATGTTTCAACGCATTTTAATTGCCAATCGGGGCGAGATCGCACTAAGAATCATTCGCGCCTGCCGCGAACTTGGGATCGAATCCGTCGCTGTGTTCAGCGAAGCTGATCGCGGTGCTCATTATCTTGAACTCGCCAACGAAGCGTACTGCATCGGCCCCGCACCAGCGTCAGACAGTTACCTGCTGATCAATCGTCTCATCAGCGTGGCTGAAATCGGCAACGTACAGGCCGTCCATCCGGGCTACGGCTTCCTGGCAGAAAACTCACACTTCGCCAAAGTCTGCCGCGACTGTAACATCGAATTCATCGGCCCACCACACGAATCGATGGCTCAACTGGGCGACAAAATCAGTGCCCGGACCATTGCTATGAATGCAAAGGTGCCTTGCGTGCCGGGCAGCGATGGACTGATTGAAGACGTCGAAGAAGCGGTGAAAGTCGCCAACGACATTGGCTACCCCGTCCTCATCAAAGCGACCGCTGGCGGCGGCGGCAAGGGCATGCGAGTTGCCGGAAACGAAGTCTCGTTGCGAGCGGGCCTGAAAGCCGCTTCGGCAGAAGCAGAAGCAGCCTTCAATAACGCCGGCGTGTACCTCGAAAAATTCGTCGAACGTCCGCGTCATGTCGAAGTCCAGATTCTGGCGGACACCCACGGCAACGTCGTGCACCTGTGGGAACGCGACTGTTCGATGCAGCGAAAGCACCAAAAACTCATCGAAGAAAGCCCGGCTCCCAACCTGCCGGAAGAAGTTCGCCAGGATATCTGCAATTCAGCCGTCAGGCTGGTCAAAGAAGCAGGCTATCAAAACGCGGGTACCGTCGAATTCATCGTCGACAAAGATTACAACTTCTACTTCATCGAAGTGAACGCTCGCATCCAGGTCGAACATCCCGTTACCGAATTGGTCACCGGCATCGACCTGATCAAGCAACAAATCCTGATCGCAGCTGGCGAAAAACTACCGTTCACACAGGAAGAAGTCCCCTGCAACGGTTCGGCGATTGAATTGCGAGTCAACGCTGAAGACCCGGAAAACGACTTTCGTGGCAGTCCAGGCAAGATCACTAAGCTGCGTCAACCTGGTGGACTTGGAGTTCGATTTGACTCCCATGTTCATGAAGGCTACACAATCAGCCCCTATTATGATTCGATGGTTGGTAAGCTGATTGTCCATCGGCCGACCCGAGAAGAATCGATCGCCTGCATGAAACGCTGTCTGCGAGAATTCACGGTGGAAGGCGTCAAGACGACACTCCCACTTGCCCAGAAGATGTTCAACCACGCAGCGTTTGTTGACGCTGCGTTCGACACAACATTCGTCGAACGCACCTGGTAGATCATCGGCACACAGCGGTTTCGCGCCGAAAAGAAAAACCTGTCGGTCCCGTACTGTTGCTGCATCGCCAGACATTCTCCGTAGTGTGCGGCGGCACGCACATATTTCGAC
>CAYZYB010000312.1:0-6076 GCA_964481505.1 uncultured Planctomycetaceae bacterium
GTAATCGGAGATGATTCGAGACAGCAAGCCTTCAGAGACAACGAAGTGAATGTTGTAGTTAAAGTACTCATCCAGAAAGACTGGACGAATTCTCGAATAGATTTCCGGGTGAGTCTTTTTGATTTCGTCGTAATTGCGACGCGCGATTTCTGAGTGGGCCAGGCGATTTCCGTTTTCGTAGTCGACCGCGGTTCTCACGAGCAACTCATTCACCAGCGCTCGAGTGTCGTCACTGGCGGATGTTGCCTGCATCCCTGTGACCCCTGCGGTAGCCAGACGCACTCGACGCGCGATCTGCCGCGCGACGGAGCGTTCTACTCGGCTACCGACTGACAGATTGGAAGTAAGACCCAACAGCTCTTTACCAGCATCGAGACGTTCCTGATCGCTGCTGTCACCGTCAAAAAGTGTGGCTAACAACGGTGTTAGATCGCTACCAATTTCTTCTCCAGCCAGCGCAGCGATGCTCTTAGCGTCTAACGCGACCCGAGACTCAACCGGAGGGTCCATCTTGAGATGGTCAATGACTGGTTCTGGATCTTTCTCGTACTCTTTATCCGCAGTATCGGGAATAACCGGTACCTCTAAAGCCTGGAAAGCCCAGGCGGAGACGGGCAGCGTCGCGACACTAATCGCTACGAATGAGTTTATGAGTCGACTGGAAAGTTGTAACATTTGTTCTCTGCTCCGGGCACAATCATTAGAGACTGGCACATCCCTGCATGTCAGTCTCTGATATCGGCATCAACCCTATCGAACTGCGACGACTTGCACATTTCAAGATGCGGATTCAAAAGGAATCTACGATGAATCGCTAAACTCTCCATTATCACCAGAACATAATGAGCCACCAGTGACAGGATAGGCCAAATGGGAAGTTTATTGCTATTGATAGGAACGGTGCTCCATGAGCCCCATTTTCTATCAGGCCCGCCAACAGGGAGCAGGCGCTCAGCCACGCACGCGATGTTTTGGTGGTGCAGGTTACCGAGCCTGATCGCATACGAACGAATCGCGGATCACGTCGCTTCACGGCGAAACGTAGGGTTGTCACTCACTAACGTCGCACCGAACAAGCAAGACACGATCGTTCGGCGATCCACGCGTGACTCAGGTAGTCGAGAAAAGAAGAAGGCCCTCCCTGGCCGCCCCTCGCGGGGTTCCCGACAGATGCAGCATCCCGTCGCATCCGTCGCGTCAGGAACCGAGAACAATAGGCTGCCGATAGAAAGCTGTCAAAGCCCCGGCCATAGAATTCGTTAGCAATTCCCCAAGAAGCAAAATCGATCTCGAGGCTGTCGATGCGAGTCGCCATAGCTGACCTTGCTGCAAACTCCACTTTCGGCATAAGCTGCAGACACTCAGGGCGACGGCTCTCATTGGTCAACTGGAAACAAGTTTACAAAGCGAATCCTCATGGATGGAGATTTCGAATTGACTAAGCAGAACGTCGTGCTCCGTCGTTTGTATCCTTGTTGTATGGTTCCATCCGTGTCAGCTGCGTGGCTGCTTTCTTTGTGCGGCTGTTTTTCACCGATGCACACACGATTGCCAACATTCTATAACGGCTATCCGCAGTCCGAAGGGATGGCCTTCCAGCAGCAGGATCCGTTTCCAGACCCCAGCATTGGCCCGGACGTTCAATCACGACCACTGGGATTCGTCGCTCCACGAACGCCAGAACGTCAGGCGGCCGAGCAGAGGATGTTTCAGGGCCTGCCGTCTGTGCCTGAACGCATCCCGCCAGGGTTCCCACGTGGTGGTTTGAGCGCCCCACGATCCGTTCGATAATCGATCGAACGTACCGCAGCTTCAGAATGATCGTTCCGATAGAATCCCAATTGCTGCCTGGCTTTGGTACAATGGACCAACGCGCACGCGTTTCTAAACGAGCTGACTGAGTTCTGTGAGGTTTGCATCATGAGTGCTGAAGATCTTTCCCCATTGGGGCGTCGACTGCTTGATAGGCGAGGCTTTCTTGGAACGGCTGGGCTGTCAACGACCGGTTTGGCATTGGCAGGCATGCTGACAGCCGACGGACTGCTGGCGTCGGATGTCAAAACCGCTGGTGGTCAGGCACCGATTCGGCCGGAGATCGATCCGAACAATCCGTACGCACCGCGGAAGGCTCACGCGGACGTTCCCGCCAGGCAGGTTCTGGTTATTTACTGCCCAGGAGCCGTCAGCCACGTCGACACATTCGACTACAAACCCGAATTGACGAAGCTGCACGGCAAAAAGCCACCGGGACTTCCTGCCGTAACGTTTGAAGGGCCTTCCGGCAATATTGCGAAGCCGTTTTGGGACTTTAAGCCGCGCGGCCAGACCGGCAAGATGGTTTCAGACCTGCTGCCACACCTGGCCGAGCAGGTCGACGACTTTTGTTTCTTTCACGCTCTGTCCACAGACACCAGCGCCCATCCGCAGGGCGAAAATTTCATGAACACAGGCTTCACGATGGAAGGCTTTCCGTCGTTTGGAGCGTGGGTGACGTACGCTCTGGGAACGGAGAACCAGGAGCTGCCGGCTTTTGTCGCCATCAATGACCCACGTGGACTGGCTCGCAGTGGAAAGAACAACTTCGGTAACGGCTTTTTACCTGCTGCGTTTCAGGGCACCGACTTCACCGCAAGAAATCCTCCCCAGAACCTACGCCGTCCACAGCAGATAAGCCCAGCTTCAGATAAGGCCACCGTTGAGCTACTCAAAAAACTCAACGCCCGCCATCTGGAGAGATTCCCTGGCGACGCTGACCTGGCGGGAAGAATCGCGAGTTACGAATTGGCCGGACAAATGCAGACATCCGTCCCCGACGTCATGGATCTTAGCGGTGAAACAAAATCAACAATGGAATCCTATGGAGTGGAAGGTGGCAGTGAACTCAAAGGCCACTACGCTCGCAACTGCATTCTGGCGCGGCGGCTGCTGGAAAAAGGGGTACGCGTCGTCCAGCTGTTCAACGGAAGCGACCCAGCGGGAGGAAACGGAATTACGAACTGGGATTCTCACGCCAACATCGCGAAGACTCATGCCATGCAGGCAGAAATCATGGATCAACCAACGGCGGCATTGATCGCCGACATGAAACAACGCGGCCTGCTGGAACATACATTGGTTGTATGGGCGACCGAGTTTGGCCGCATGCCGTTTTTGCAGGGCAACGGGACGGGACGCGATCACAATCCTGGAGCGTTTACGTGTTTTCTGACAGGAGCAGGCGTAAAACGTGGCTTCAGCTACGGTGAAAGCGACGACTTTGGATTCAAAGCGGCCATCGACGAAACTTCCGTGTATGACTTCAATGCCACACTTCTGCATCTCATGGGACTCGACCACGAACGGCTCACCTACTACCACAATGGTCTGGAACGTCGGCTGACAAATGTTCACGGTCATGTTGTGCAGGACGTGCTGGCGTGATTCTCGCAAACAGCATGGGATGCCAGAAATGCGTTCGCGGCTAACACATCGCTGGGACCGGAACACAGGAAAACACGATGCCTTCGGAGCACGAAAAGCGGCTCGATGCTCGCGAAATGGAGATGGTAGGGACAGAAACAGACTGTTCTTACCTCGAAGGTCGGCGTTCTCTGATGGAGTATCGCTTTGCTTTGTCACTGACCGCTGAGCGCTATGAACATCTGCTCGAACGTGGCTGGCGGCGATTCGGACGAACGCTGTTTCGCCCGGTGTGCAGAAGTTGCAACGAATGTCGCAGCTTGCGGGTGGGCATCCCTGGTTTTCGAGCCACAAAGAGCCAGCGCAGGATTCGCAATCGGAATACAGATGTCGAATTGAAAGTCGGATCGGTCCGAGTCGCGGAAGAACATATCGATCTTTACAACCGATATCACCTCGACATGCACGAACGTCGTGGGTGGCCGTTTCGGGAGATTTCTGCGTTTGAGTACGAAGAGTCGTTCATGGAAGGCGACTTCCCGTTTTCGCGGCAGTTTGAATATCGGCTCGGCGGAAACCTGATTGGGCTAGGGATTGTTGACATGACGGGCACCGTGATGTCCAGCATCTACTTCGTCCATGACCCGGATTTTCGAGATCGAGCGCTCGGCACAATGTCTGTGCTCAGAGAAGTGGACGCGGGCGCCCGCAGCGACCATCAGATTCTGTATATGGGTTACTACATCCGAGACTGTGGGTCGATGAACTACAAAAATCGATTCGGGCCACACGAACTGCTGCGAGATTATTCGAGCGACACAGAAGCGGCTGTGTGGGAACTGCCGCTCGCCGAAAACGATGGCTAAGAAACTTCCGTGAGCCGCACCCGCTCATCGACGTACGTATCATCAGGATGTCGCCAGCTCCGTGGTTTGGGGGCGAGGTGCTGGTGAGAAGACCGGTTGGAAGGCGTTCTGTCGCACGGCAGCCGTTGCCTTGCTGCGCAATTGATGCTGCACGGGCAGGCCTGATTGCTCTACGATTTCCGCGGCAAGGGTTTCCAGTTGCTGCAGATTGCCTGCAAACCGAGAAAAGAAAGTTCCGTTGTTCATTTCGTCCAGGAGGCGCTGGTTGCATTCACGGATGATGGGCATCTGCGAAATATCGATCACTCCTTCTACCGGCACTCCGTCAGTCGCATCGTGCCATTGCCGAAAGAATTCCTGCATGAAGTGATTGACTTTTCCGAGCTGCGTCAGCCGCGAGAGATTTCGGAGATACATCGTTTGCTGGCACATACGATCCTGCATGTAGATGAATGCCGTGATCGACCAGTAAACCAGATAGTCCCACAGAATTTTGACCGGCATCACTGTCGGATTGCCAAACAGGCAATACTGATCCTGATAAGCTGTCCTGGTTCCATAGTAGAATCGCTTGAAAATTCTGTCATACGAAAACGCTCGAATGCGAAAGCCGCGGCCCGAAAGATCGCGGTTGATCAAGTCGGACAGGAAGGTATTGGAAAACGCGATGAAGTCACTGCCCGGGGAATAAAACGGATCGTGAAAGAAGCCGGATTCCCCCGTGATTCCCCATCGCTTCGCTGAAAACACCTGCTTGCATTCTGTTGCGTAGTGCTTGATCGCTCGAAAATCCTGAACGTTATCAAGGTTCTCCTGTGCCGCAGCGGCGCATTGAGGTTCGTGCCTTTCCAGCCATGCGATAGCTTTGGATAGCGAGTTAAAATCGGTCAGCTTGTGAAATGGTTCTCCGGCAACAATCCCCATGCTGGTTGAGCCAGATGCCAGCGGAATCATCCAGACCCAGTAGCCTTTGCCCATGAGATGATTCGTGCTGTACCAGCGCGCGGTCTTCTGGCTGTGGCCGGCGTTCCACGACGCATCGCCACACCATTCATCGATCTTGATGTGTTTACTAAACCGAAACCATGCGGCGTTGGCAATATGCGGCGATGACTGTTGCAGTCCCAGTTGCCGCTTCAAGAACGCTCGGCGACCGCTGGCATCCACAACCCACTTCGACGACAGAGTTTGTTCTTCGCCTTGATGAAGATAGCGAACAGAGTGTTTCCCCAGGTATCCGCCGACGTCGATCGACTTGATATTGGCTTCGTCAACGAAACGAATCCCCCGCTCCAGGCACAAATCGCCCAGATGATTTTCGAACCGTCCGCGATCCAGTTGATAGCTCGGACAGGGAGCGTATCTTTTGCCGCCCAATTCCAGACGATTTTCAATCCGCGAATTGTCGCCGGATGGAAAAAAGAACCGAAGCCCCAGTTTTGGCAACTGGTCATCCAGAATGTGTTGCCGCAACCCAAGAACTGTTCCGAAGTAGTGTGCAGCAACTTCGACAGTCGATTCGCCGACTTTGTGAGCCGCTTCGGGCACTGGGTGCTGTCGTTTCTCCAGCACCGTGATCGAAGCGTCCGACTGTTTTTGTTGCAGTTGCAGCGCGAGGGACAGACCTGCAAGTCCACCACCCAGAATTGTGACGTCTGTTTGCTGGTTCATTGTTTCAAATCCAATATGGCACGACGAGCGTTTGTTTTTCGATGAAGACGGCCGAGAGGCGTTCACAGGTTCAGCATTTCGAAAACTCCGCATAGACGATTCACTGATGGAGTTTCGTCGGGAATTTCTGTGGATACTGA
>CAYZYB010000313.1:0-6071 GCA_964481505.1 uncultured Planctomycetaceae bacterium
CTACGTTGTTGACGAACGCTTAGACACAACCATTCGGCGAAAGCTGAAGAGGCACAGGTCAGGAATAGGTGAGTACATCAATAGTGATACCCGAGGCTTCTGGCTCGAGATCGAATGCCTGTGTCGGTAGCTGCTCACGTATTTGTCCGATCCTGCCGCACTTACCCTGTCATAGATTGTGTTTCGGCATCAGGTTTTTCGAATGCCTCGGCGGTTAGGCAGCTTCGCACCTTTTTGTCCGCAGTTGCCTCACAACAGATCCCGTAACGTTCCCAGCACGAAAGCCGAAAGGCCAAATCACGTGAGCCGTAGTTTCAGTTGATGTGCTGACTTTCCAATCCAAGGTTGCAGCGATCACGCTGCGATAATTTTCAATCAGGCTGAAGGAATGAACATGACCGAAGAAAAGACCAAATTGTCAAAAACGAACGTGGAGGAACTTTACAAGGTCCAAATGAGAACAACAGTAGATCTTGCTGTCTTAGTCGATGCGTGCAACGTTGAACAAGCGATTAAGAAAGCGTCAGCATGGACAGACTCAATCGTACAATCCGGCGAAAGCTGGTTCAGCTGGGACGATGGTGACCCAAATAGCGTTGTAGGTGAACGTGTCTTTCTCGACTGGTCAATATTCCAGATTCTATGTAGGGACTACACTGTCAGGCTGGTCAAAGAAGACGCCGATTGCAAAAACGGCGAAGATAGCACTGCTCCCGGAGAGAGTGAGGGCGCTGACCCCAAGAAAGGGGAAAATAGTGTTGAGCCCAAAACTAGCCAACCGGATCCTGAATTTCTCAGGGAATTGGAGTCTATGAATATGACTCATGTCTCGGATCATGAACTACGGCAGCGACTGCTGCCTTGTGTCGTTAACAATCTGAACGAGCACGTGATTCACACGGCGTTGGATGCTGTGAGAGAGTTGTTGACCGATGTGCCTGAGGTTGCGGAGCAAGTGCTTAGACCGATTTTCGAATGGTCGGAGTTCTGGCCTAACGCTATGGCAAGAGAAGCTCTTGGGTTGCCGATGGATCAGGATTTCGAAACAAACGAACTTCTTGAACGGTTCGAGCTTCCAGCTGAAACGTTCAAAGCCAAGCCGTAGCGGGGAAATGATCAGTGGACAAATTCCAACTCAAAGACGGGGGACTGCTTCTTTATGACGAAGCGTTTTTGACGCCCGACGTGGCAGATCGCTATTTCGTTGAGTTGCGGGATCACTGCCAATGGGAGCAGAAACCGGGGATCTTTGGTTACATGCAGCCCAGACTGATCGCTTCGTACGGTGATGATGGCATCATCTACAAGTATTCCGGTGTTGAAAATGTCGCCCTTCCGTGGACATCGGTGCTTTCGGAAATCAGGGAGAGGATCGAAGTCGTTCAAGGTGAGTACAACTACTGCCTGATGAACCGATATCGCTCAGGATCGGACAGCATGGGCTGGCACGCCGACGACGAACCTGAAATGGGGAATGTCATCGGTTCTTTGTCTCTTGGGGCAACTCGGAAGTTCCGTATCCGACATGAGTCAACAAGAGAGACGAAGGCGTTCGAGGTCGGACACGGTACGCTCATGATCATGGCTGGGACGATGCAGCAATTCTGGCAACATGAAGTGCCGAAGACTAAGAAGAGGGTTGGCGAACGAATTAACCTGACATTCAGGAAGATCATAAACGAGTAACTGCGATGGCCCGGACTTTAGCAATCGATGTTGTATCGGACGTGATCTGTCCGTGGTGCTACATCGGAAAGCGGCGACTCGATAAGGCAGTCGCTGCTTTCGGTGGTCAGGCTGGCGTTCGGGTGCATTGGCATTCGTTCCAACTGAATCCGAACATGCCTCGGGAAGGGATCACCCGAAGAAAATACCGAACAAGAAAATTCGGCAGTTGGAAGCGTTCACTAGAACTGGACGCCAACGTGACCACCGTCGGTCAAGAGGAAGGGATAGAATTCAATTTTGCCCGAGTGAAACGAACACCAAGTACGGTAGACGCACACCGAATAATTTCGCTTGCTGGGGAACACGGCTGTCAGGACGCCGTTGTGGAATCTCTGTTTGCTGCGTATTTCAGTCAAGGCGTGGACATCGGCGATACGGATACGTTGATCGAACTAGCCACCAATGCAGGTCTTGATCGACAGGTTGTTCAGGGATTGCTGAGTGACCATGGCGGAATGACGGCATTGGCAACGGACAAAGAACTTTCACAACAGCACAAAGTGACAAGTGTTCCGTTCTTCATCGTCAACAACGAAGCTACGCTATCCGGTGCGCAGTCACCGGAGACGTTTCTTAGAGCGTTCGAGTTGGTTTCCAGCCACGGGTAATCACCTGCCGCTGCCGTTCAACGTCTATCAAAATCACTATCTAAATCGGGGCGTGTCCTTGGCAAAGTCAATCTCGAAGTGCCTCTTGGCTGTTTTCATGGTTGGCGCTGGCGTGATGCACTTCGTGAATCCCGAAATCTTCCTGCGGATCATGCCGCCGTATCTTCCGATGCATTCTGAACTGGTGATGGTAAGCGGTGTTTGTGAGATCATGTTGGGTGTTCTGTTGCTGGTCCCGCAAACATCACGACTGGCGGCGTATGGAATCATTGCCCTGTTGATCGCAGTGCTTCCAGCTAACATACACCTCTACCAAAATCAGGATTTGATGCCTGCGCCGCCACTTGTACATCTCCTGCGGTTACCTTTACAGGGTCTGTTCATCGTGTGGGCATTTTGGCACACAAGACCAGTCAGAAATGAGCTTCGTGAAGTCACTTGAAGAACTCATCAACAACGATGAACCGGGAATCGATCTGGTTCGTCAGTGGGTTGAATCGGCCAAGAATCATTGTGAAGTGCTGCCACCGTCACCGCAATGTGATGACGTACTCCTCAAGGCTCAGGTCACAACTCGTTCACCAATGGGTGCTATCGCACACCAGACCGGTGGCATCCTGATCGATCATGGTTGGCTTCGATTTCTTGGGTCTGGACATTCGAATCTGACCAGAACTTTGCCTGATTGGAACGACAATCGGGCAGATGGGTTCTATCTGGTTGCTGATGACATGGCTGGTGGCTTCTTTGCCCAGAATGGCGGGGCGTTTGATGATGACGTGGGAGTTGCCTACTTTTGGTCGCCCGATGAGTTCGATTGGGAGTCCATGGAAATGGGCTATTCCGACCTGCTGTACTGGGCATTGAACGAAGACTTTTCGAAATTCTATGACGGACTGCGCTGGGATTCATGGAAGACGGACATCGCCACGCTGTCAGGAGATCAGTGCATGATGTTCTATCCATTCCCTTGGGCTGAAGAGAGTAGTGCAGAGAACAGCTATCGAGGAGCAGTTCCCATCACTGAGGCATTTGACCTGAAGTGTGATATGGTCAAGCAACTCGGGCAGTAGGCTTGCTCGCTTACAAATCAGCCGATTGCACGCCAATCGGCGGCGAGTGCGAACATTCAGCCGCTAAGCTGGGTCTGCGAGGCAGATACGCTCGTAGCTCATGAAGGATGAGAATTGCATTCTCGGCTTCCCACCTTGAACACCTCATACGCATTCCGCTTCCAACGGAATTATCAATGTCTGATATTATCGAACTTCACGGGGTCACGCTCACTCCCGTCATTGAACTGGAACCGGGGCCTTTCTCCAAACGCACATTGGAATTCCCGACTGGGCCAGTGAGTGAAATGCCCGATGCTTGGCAAGACTATTGGCTTGCGTCCTTGTCTGTTTCAGAGATCTCAGGAGTCCGTCCGATCTATCCCGGCTCTTGGCACGTCTCCACATCCAGCCTCACCGAATCACAACTTGAAAAAATTCTTCACGTCATCATTGATGAATGGGGCGGCGTGTCCGAGTTGAACGATCCAGACTCACGCCCAGTTCTGAGTGGTGGTCTGGCGCTGAGTTCGAGTGATAGAACTGAGATTGCCCCAAATTGTTGTGGTGATCTGGGCGACATCGAAAACTGGAAAGAGGCGGCTTCATTCAGGAAGTCAGAATGGGAAATGTTGTGGATCGGGCATCCATGGCTGTCCATGAAGTATCCAGAGCCACTGTTGATTTTGAGTGACCTGCATGAATCGAATCAGCCAGTTGAGCGATGGATGGTCGAACCAAATGAAATACGGGAAGCAGTCGATGCAGCCGAAGTAGAGCTAATTCGGTTTTCGGCGATGATTGCTTCAATACTGAAGGCGTGGGATTACGACGGTGATACAGCGGAAGTTTCGATGCGGTTAGCTGGACTCGATCAGTGTGGATCGAAGTAACGGTTCGGGAATGGTGATCGAAAGTCAGCGAACCCGGAATGTCAGTTGTTACTGAAGGCCGATGAGCTTTGCCGTCGCCATAGCAACGAGATTGCCTTTGAGGTTTGTTGCCTGCTTAACGGTCTCATCACGTTCGCTTGAACCACTCGGCAACAATGCCGCCAATGCGCAGAGAAGACGAGACTCAAGGTCTGGTTCCTGAACATGTTCCAAGCCGTTGCGATACCAGCGCTTTGCTTCCTTTTCGTCTCCCAATTGGCCGTGCGACTCTCCACACAGCAAGTGGAGCGGAGCGAAGTCAGGGAATCGATCAATGGCCTGTTTGACAACGCTGAGAGCTTGTTGTGGTTCCAAACCGCCATCTTCAAGTGCTCTTAGGACTCGAAACTCTTCGTCACTGACGGTTCCTTCTTCCAATGATCGAGCAAGCCAAATGTCCGACCGGCAGCGAAACCAGCCGGGGGCAAGACGCTCAACGTCTTCATAGGTTTCTCGTGCCTTCGAGTACGCCCCAAGCTCCAGCAGACAAGTCCCACTCTGATACACCGGATCTGGACCATGTGGATCGACATCCATGGCTTCTTGATACTTCTCGAGTGCGTCAGAAAGGTTGCCGGACGATGCCAGAGCGTTGCCCTGCTGAACGAGTGTGTCTGCCTTCAGAAGGGAAATACGGTTGCGTTGAAATTGAAACTTGTAGCTGCCTTCTCCAACACTCGTGATGTCCTCCAGTTCAACCTCGACGCCATTTCGGACACAGACGACACGGCAAAGCGGTTCCCCCTTCCCCATCAAATCTATGTGTCGTTCAATTTGTTCTGTCCCACCGCCTTGCTGCTTCGTTAGCTCTAGTGCCTGTCGTCGGAAGTCGAGAGCCAACTCCGTCTTGCCAAGATACCGGTGAACCTCAAAGAGGTTGTTGACGTAAGCGATCTGCCCTTCGATGTCGCCGCTACTTTCGCACATCTCAAGAGCGGTTTTGAACGGTTCAATTGCTGAACTCACCTGACCTGACTGAAAATTGAGTTCACCCAGCCGCCCTAAGACATAGGTTTCATAATTTGTTGCATTTGTTCCCTTGAGGCTTCGCAGCTTGTCCAGATGTTGGTGGCCTTCGGTGATCAGGGTGTCGTACTCTAATTGCTGCATCCGCTGAAGAACTTCGCCAAACCACTGGTCAAGTGCGAGCCATGGATTGTCATCGGGAGTTCCAGTCAGCTTGGCCCACAATTCTGGCGCACCGCAATCATTGGCGAGGCATTGAGCGACTACGATTAGTGCGTTTGCATAACCATTCATCACCGACTGGTCGGCCTGCACTTCCTCTGGCAACTTCGCCATGAATTCGGCGTTGGCAGCCACCTGAGATCTGTAATCTTTGCAGAGTGATCGCAATTTTCGGCTTGGCCCCGCCGCAGCAGTTTCGATCAGTTTGTCTCGCAACTCGGTGGGAGTCAGCGACACGGGGTCTCGTCTCTTGAAAGGCCAGAATGGCATATGAATCTATCCTCAGTCTCGTCGTTGCTATTCTCGATTCATTCTCCGCTGTGCTACTTCGACATTGCCAAGCAAAGCGGGAATGCCCCGCCAGAGTGTTTCTCGGTCGCCATCTCATCCTCACCACACTTGCATCATTGCTCTTCAACTTGGTCACCTGCCGAATAAAAGTCTCCTGCACGTCCCATGAGTTTGTGTAGATCCTCGCTTAAACGGCTTGTCGCCGCCGTGCGCCTCGCCGCTGCATTCACATTCTCGTTGGGATCTTTTTCGTGGTCATACAACATCCGGGA
>CAYZYB010000314.1:0-6065 GCA_964481505.1 uncultured Planctomycetaceae bacterium
TTGGTAGCCAGATAACATTTCCAATGACCACAGTCCGCGAAAAAGCGGCTAAGTTGATTGAGAAGAACACTCAAACGACGCAGGGAGGCTGAAATTTCGGGTGTGGTTCTATTGACTTGTACGAACTCAGCGCCTTCGGGAGATTCCCCAAGTGACGACCTCAATCACACCATCTCTGCTTCCATCGCGAGGTCTTTTGTGGACCTGTCGCATTCTGTGCACAGTAGCTTTGGTGATTAGCGGCTATCTGGCGTGGACTGCGTTCAACGCCACAGAAGTCTATGGCTGCGGCGGCGGCAGTGTTTTTGATTGCGGACACGTACTGAATAGTCGGTACGCGAAGATTTTTGGCCTTCCGGTAAGTGTTCCAGCCGTCGGAATGTATGCCAGTTTGCTGGTTGTTCTCGCATTCTTCAGGCCGAGCACTCCGGATGGAATTTTAAGAATGGGATGGGGCCTGCTAACGATCGGCGCCATCAGCGCTGGGCTGGCGGGACTGTACTTCACCAGCATTCAGGTGTTCGAGCTGGAACATCTTTGCCAGTATTGTCTTGGAGCACACGCCTGCGGCCTGACGCTCGCCGGAATCGTGATCTGGAAACGGCCGCTCGGCTGGATGAAACTGTCACAAATGGCAGGCGTCAGCGTGGCCGGTCTGGCCGTGTTGATCACTGGTCAGCTGACGGCGGAACCACCGCAGACCTTCATGGTTGAGCGTTTCGACGAACCTGTCGAAGTGGCGTACGCAGAAAGCACCAGCATTGTGCCTCCGGGTGCCGCCGAAGAATTCGGAGCTCCGATGACGTTCGACGCGCCGCTGGAATTCGCTCCACCGACTGCTGGCGACGCTGATCTTTTCGAAGCTCCTGCTGCTCCAGAACTGGACAGCCCGGTCGTTGTCGACAATCTGTTTGCTCCGCCATTAGAAAGCGTCGAATCGACAGAAGCACCGTCGTCGAGCAGTAGTGCCGTTGGTGTAGAAATCGAAGCTGCTGAAGAGGAAGCAGACGTTACGACAACGATCTCAGAAGAGTCTGAAGAACTGGCGACTTCACTCGCCGCTCCTCCAACTGCTGCACTGGAATCTGCGGAACTTCCTATTGCTGCCACAGAATCAGCGGCTTCGGCCTTCAAGCAGAAAATTGCAGGTGCTGCTTATCTTTATTTTTCAGCCAGCGGCAGCACCAACGCTGTCGCGACGCGGATGTTTGCAGCTTTCGCCAACGTTGACGCGGTCGCCGTTGCGGAAGAAGCTCCCGAACCTGCCAGCACCGGTACAAACGACGCCGGACAAAACGTCACCACTCAAACGACAGCCAAACCAGTCGTAGCAGCACCGATCAAAAAAGAACGACTGGTGACAGTTGCCGGCAGTCGCTTTAGCCTGAATACACGCCATTGGCCATTGCTGGGCGACCCGGACGCCAAATACGTTTTCGTGGAAATGTTCGACTACACGTGCCCGCACTGCCGCAACACACACAACGCGATTAAAGGTGCATTCAGTCAGTTTGGAGACCAGTTGGCGGTCATTGCCTTGCCGGTCCCATTGGAACGCAGTTGCAATCCGGCAGCGAAAGGCAACGGTCATCCAGGCGCATGCGAACAGGCTCGGCTGGCAGTCGCAGTTTGGCGATGTGATCGCAAAATGTTCAGAACCTTCCATCACTGGATGTTTGAATCCACTCGGACGACTCAACAGGCACGGCAAAAAGCAGAAGAGCTGGTGGGGCGTGAAAAGCTTGTCGCAGAACTCGCCCTTGGACACGCAGGCCAGTACATCAGCAAGCATGTGGAACTTTACAAACGCGTCGGTAGCGGAGCGGTACCGAAACTGATGTTCCCGAAGTCCACGATGACCGGGCAGGTGTCGTCCTCTACAACTCTGGTCAGCACCATTCGACGAGAATTGGCTGCGAAGTGATCTAAGGAATTGCCCTTCCGCCGCATGTTCGAGGCTGGTAGTCGCAACCGGCCGCCGTTCGTTGTGTTGACTGGAAGAACCACGGCGTCATCCACAAGTAGCCGCGGGCGTGAAAAGCTCACCGAAGGCACGAAACATCTGCCCGACAGCGTCTTCGCGAACTTGAAAAGTCGGTAGCGACAGGTTGGAACCGAGTCCGCGGGTGTAAATTCAGAACCTACGCGGCTTCGCTTAGATCACTGGTGTCGTCGGCTTGCAGGTTAGGCACCGCGGTCTGAATTTCAGTAGTCTCGCCATCCACAATGGCTGCTTCGCGTTCGGCAATGGCGACAGCTCGTTCGATGGCTCGTTTGCCGCGAGTGCTGATTTGGTATCGGAGCCCAATACTGCGGCCGGTGATTTCGAACTTTAGAAAGCCCATGGCGATCAGTTCACCGTGCATGCGTGTGAGTTCTTCTTTTGTGAACTCCGGCATCCGGTCAATTCGTTCCAGCCAGCCATCGTACTCTTCTGATGCTGCCTTCGCCGCTTTGTTCCGATCGGCGTAAGCCTGCATGACCTGCAGATTCTGCGTGTTCAGGGAATCGAGCTGAAGTTCGGGATGACTCATAGGCCGATTTATCGACCCATCGAACGCGTGCTTTCAGGGATATCCAACCGTGTCGAATGACCGCTACGACGGGCGCACTTTAACATTTGACCCGTTCGGTCGGGTTTTCGACGCTTTGTGCCCGGGAAAGCGGGTGGCAAATTGCCTGCTGCTGATTTCAATGCCGCTGAGGAGGCGTTGTAACGATTTTCTGATGGCCTGCGTAGCTTCCTGCCACTGTGTACGTGTTCCAGCAGCATGGATATGTTGCTCGATGATGGCAAACCGGCAGGTATAGGTAGATAAACCCTTGTAGAAACGCAGGGTTGTCGATACGTTACCGCGTCCTCGGCAGGTGAGGTTCTTTGCGTGGGTGACATCCCGCCGACTTATCCCTGTCGACCCCATTTGCATATTATCTGACCTCACGCCGCGAAGCGGCTTCACTGGGTCTCATTACTTAAAAGAAGGCAATGCCGGCTGGCGTTGTACAAAGGAGCATTAGCGTGTTTCGCTGTCAAATTTGCGGGCAAGTTGCCCCAGCAGGAGCTCGAGCTCGCCGAGTTGTGTTGGTTTCACGAGAAAAAACATACGCTCAGCGTGGCGGGTTCGATGGATTCCAACGTCGTTTTCGTGGACCACGTCCGCCAAAGCAGGAATTCGACAAGGGTGGCAAGGGCCACGAAATTGTGCGCGAAGTCCTGGCGTGTAATGGTTGCGCTGACACGGTGACTCCGGTTGTTGAAGCGGCACCGGTCGAAGAAGTCGAGGTCATCCGCGACGAAACGGTCACAACGACAGAATCAGACACTGCTGAAGCGCCAGCCGCTGAAGCGCCAGCCGCTGAAGAAGTTGCTGTGGCAGCCGAAGAGTAGCCGCCGAATGATTATTTCTGACCAAAAGGTTGTGCTGTTCGAGTTCACTCTGAAAACCGGTGATGGTGAACAGATTGACAGTTCTTCCGGCGACGAGCCGGTGGCCTACCTTCATGGTTCAGGAGCCATTGTTCCGGGGCTGGAAGCGGCCTTTGAAGGCAAGTCAGATGGAGACAGGTTTCAGGTCACCGTGCAGCCTGCTGACGGGTTTGGCGAACGAGATGAAGCTCTCCGAGAAGTTGTTCCGCGAGAAGAATTTGAAGATTCCGCGGAACTTGAGGTAGGCATGCAGTTTCGGGTGCCAAGTGACGATGGAGAGTCGATAGTGACGGTCATGGAAGTAGGGGACGATACGGTGTCCCTCGACGGCAACCACGAACTGGCGGGAATGGTTCTGGATTTTGATGTGACAGTCCGCGAAGTCCGCGACGCGACTCCTGATGAGATTGCTCATGGTCACGTACACGGTCCTGGCGGTCACCATCACTAATTTTTTGAATAGAGCAACGGAAGGCAAAAGTCATGACAGAATCGACCTCAAACGCAACATCAGAAGCTGGCAAAAAAGATCTCTTTCTGCGACTCGTTGAAACGCAGGATGGCGGCGTTTCTGTCGTTGATTCGCGCAAACGAATGGCTGAAGAATTCGGCATTAGCGTTGATGAAGTACTGACGATCGAACGCGAAGGCATCTCCAGCCGCTGGCCGCCACTGTCTTAGTGTGGAGAGCAGGGCTGCTTCCGACCGGCCTCCGCCAATTGCCTCTAAGAACTGCCTGTGCCAATTGCTCTACGCGCCCGATTGTGCTGGAATTCATCAGCCACGGGAGCCACACCAACTCGGCCGGTAGGAACCGGGCCTACATCTGACAGGTCTGCAGCTGCCGCTTGTGCAGGATTGTATTATCCGTGGAAGCTAAACGTGTCGATCGCGGGTGCTGTGAATTTGACGCTGTAACCAGCGTCTGTCGGCGGCATGTAGCGGCCGTTTTTCATTGTCACCGGGCTTTCCAAATGTTCGTGCAAATGGTCCGCATACTCAGTCACGCGTCCGTCAGAAGTTCCTGAGACGCAAACGTAGTCGATCATGCTGAGGTGCTGCACGTATTCGCATAGCCCGACACCTCCGGCATGCGGACAAACGGGCACGTCGTAACGAGCTGCCAGCAGCAGCACTGCAAGTACCTCGTTAACGCCGCCAAGCCGGCAGCTATCCAGCTGGCAAATCTGCATTCCACCAGCTTGTAGAAACTGTTTGAACATCACTCGATTGTGACACATCTCTCCTGTTGCGACAGGAATCGGATCGATGGCTTTGGCGATTGCCGCGTGTCCAAGAATGTCGTCCGGGCTGGTCGGTTCCTCCACAAACCACGGCCGGAATTCCGCAAGTTCTCGAATCCAGTCGATTGCCTGCGGAACGTCCCACACCTGATTAGCGTCGATCATCATAAAGGCGTCGGCGCCCATTTCACTTCGAAGCACGCGGCATCGGCGAATGTCGTCCTGTAGATCTCGTCCGACTTTGATTTTGAAGTGTGACCAGCCGCGACTCTTGAGATCATTGCATTTACTGCGAAGGTCGTCATCAGAGTAGCCCAGCCATCCAGCGGATGTTGTGTAGCTGGGGTAGCCTTCCGATCGCAGAATCTCCATTCGCTCGGCTTTCGAAGCTGCCTGCCTGTTTAATAGTTCCAGCGCTTCGGCGGGCGTGATGGCATCCGTCATGTATCGAAAGTCGATGGCGTGCACGAATTGTTCGGGCGACATTTCGCTCACCAATTGCCAGATAGGCTTTCCCTGAATTCTGGCCCACAGATCCCAGACAGCATTGATGACTGCTGCCGTCGCCAGATGGATGACGCCTTTTTCCGGGCCTACCCATCGCAGTTGACTGTCACCGGTCAGTTTGCGGTACAGCAGCGACGGTTCTGCCATCAGCGATTCGACAGTCACGCCAACCAGTAGTCTAGAAAGCGATTGAATGCCAGCGACGCAAAGTTCGTTTCCGCGTCCGATCGTGAATGTCATGCCGTGTCCGCAAAAGTCGGGCGAATCGGTCTTGAGCGCGACGTAGGCGGCAGAATAATCCGGATCGGGATTCATGGCATCCGAACCGTCCAGTTGTTCAGACGTTGGGAATCGCAAATCGTGGGTGTCGAAGCCTGTGATCGTGAACGGCATAAAGCGATATTCGAAGTTGGAACGAGACGAGCGTAGAGGAAAAACTGAGTGCCCCTGGGAATGAAGCACGGAGCGAGGCGAGGCGATTTCGGCGTTTTCCATTGTTAGCAGTGCACTGCGAAGATGGTATCGCCACAATAAACGACAGTCGAGCCTCATTCCCGCACGAACATTCGTGGCTTCGCGTTGTCCAACAAACGGCAATCCCAGTTTCAAATCCGATTATTGAACCCCTTCGACTTATGTACACTCCCTCCGCGTTCGTCATGGATGACCTGCCAACCCTGCACGCCTTTATTAAGCAGCACAGTTTCGCGACGCTGGTTTCTCAGGAGACTGACGAACCGCAGGCGTCTCACCTTCCCCTGTTGCTGGATTCGTCCGCTGGAAAATTCGGCCGACTAACGGGCCATATGGCGAAAGCAAATCATCAGTGGAAAACATCGTCAGGCCAACAGACGCTGGCAATTTTCAGTGGTCCACATGCGTACATT
>CAYZYB010000315.1:0-6057 GCA_964481505.1 uncultured Planctomycetaceae bacterium
TCATTTCGCCCCACCACTCGCGCGGGCTGGGACCAACTTTAAAAAACAAAAGCGTCGGTGCATCGCCCGGCGGTTGATAAAGCACGGGATTCCAACACGGGTACCGCAGGCCTTCGTGCTGGACGCCGTCGGCAACCTGAATTGGAGTGCTCCACTTCAACCCATCGTGATAGCTGGACCAGATTCCGACGTCTTTTTTGCCTTCTTTTGAACCGCCAAACCACGCCGCGACCAATCCGCGAGTCGTCTGGCAAATCGTGGATGCATGGCACTGCTTGAACTTCGCTTTATCGAAGATGAACTCTGCTCCGATCAGTGCGGTTGCGTGTTGCGAGTTGTCTGGCGAGAGCGGCTTTGCAGCGGTTTGCTTCACGGTGAAGGAAACACAGTCCTTGTGAGCGACGTGATAAATACGACCATTCTCGCTGCCAACCAACAAGTCCGGTTTTCCGTCACGATCAAAGTCGCAAACAGCCGGACTGGAAGTATGCCCGGCCACGTTGCGTCGCGCGAGGTTGCCGACCTTTTTCAGGACAACTTTGCCGCCGCGAGTTTCGCAGTTGCGATACCACGTTGCGTTTTCCGAATTCACCAACACATCCAATCGTGAATCGCCGTCCCAGTCGACGACCGCCAACTTCACTCGCCCCGATCGACCACAGGTGCCCGAGTTCAATTGCAACGCAGCGTTGTTCTCGTCAACGAAAATTCGTTCCGCCGTCTTACCACTTCTTCGCAGTGTCAGAAATCCTTCCTGATCCAGCATCACGAGATCCAACCCTCCGTCGTCATCAAAGTCAACCGCCAGCGGCGTCGTTCGCCACTGCGTCAGCGACGAAGTCATGGGCGTTTGCCACCAATACCACGCGGGCGGAAGCTCACTCAGGCCGGTATCAAACGACCTTGGTATCAGCGTTCCGGAATCGTTTTCCAACATCCCCAATCGCGCGAGTATTGAGTTGTAAATGATGTCGGCATCGCCATCGCCATCCCAATCGGCGACCGACAGCGTCGTGTATCCCCACTTCGCCTCGCAAGGTCCCTGAATCGAACCGCTTTCCCCGGCCATGATTCGGAAAGGTTTTAAACTTCCATCGTTCGCTTTCACGTTCAGCCGTTTTGGCGCGTCCCACGTCGGCAGCTTTCCTTTTTCAGCGCCAAGGTTTTCAAAGATCGCAATCGAACCGGCCGTATTTCCACAAACGATGTCTTCATCGCCATCCCGATCCCAGTCGAACGCGAACGGCGTGGCGAGCGCACCAAATTTCAACGTGTCTGCTTGTTGCCGAAAATACTTCGGAGCCAAAAACACGGGTTGCCGTTGTCGCTGCTCGCCAGTGTTCTCGACCAAAGCCACTCGTCCATCTTCATCACCGACGATCAAATCCAGATCACCGTCACCATCCCAGTCAACCGCCGTGGGCGTGATCATCTGCAGATGCATGACCAACGGATTGCCTGCTGGATCCATCAGTTTTCGGCCCGACGCATAACGGGGCTCCGTCCGAGTGCCCGTGTTTTGAAAATAGGTGAAACCGTCCATGAATTCGCCACACAACAAATCAAGATCGCCATCGCCGTCGAAGTCCGCGAAGTTCGGGCAAGGCCATCCGTAGACATCGATCTCACCGCCACCGGCACGTAGTCTGGTTGCCTGCTTGGAATAGGCTGGCTTTTCGTCCGTACCTTCGTTGTCGACTAAGTAGACGTAGCCGTGCAGAGGACCGTTTCGCCACACGCCATGATTGTCGTAGGCATGGTCCCAACCGAGATCACTCCAGTCACCGGCGCCGACGATGATGTCGTGATCGCCATCCCCATCAAAATCCACGTACCGCCACATGTTGCCGCGAGTGCGACCACCGGCGCGTTGATTCGGATCGGAATGCGTGTCGATATTGACGGGTTTGCCGAAGTCGAACTTGCCGGACTTCGGGTCACGCCGATACTCCTTACCGGGCGTCGTGATCACCGGCTGACCGTTGACCTCGCTAAGCATCATGTACTTGTAGCCCTTGCCGACACGAACACCCGCCTTGAAAACAGGCATCTTGATCGTAGCATCTTGCGTCGGGTTTTCAAAAAAGTAGATGCCGTTGGAAGGCTTGTCCGGACAACTGACCAGCAAATCCATATCACCATCGTTGTCGTAGTCGATCGGCACCGGGTACGCCCAAAGCCCGACGCCCAAGTCAACTTCCAACCCCGGATTGTTGTACTTCAAAGGTTGCAGTTTCCATTCGTCGTCCGCCACTGCGAACGATGCCCCCAATAGCGTCAGTACCAAAAATAGAATGGTTTGCTGTGTTCGCATGTTTCGATTCCGGATCGGATTTTCTACCAGTACGCATTTCATTCTATGGCAATTCATGTCGCGAAACCTCTTCACGCTGACGGTTTACAAACAGAGACAACGCCGCGCCGATGCCGACGATCGAAACGACACCGACCACAATCACAAGCAGGTTGTGGAAGGGCTTTTTTCTCACCTTCGTTTCGGACGTTGTGGATTCGCAAGCTTGCCTATCCGTTCAGTTTGTAGGTCCTGGCTGGTTGCCGGAGTGAACTGTTGTGGGTGAGCAGCCAAAGTTGCGTGGCGTCGGCGGGAATCCCATTGATTGTCACGGCCGGTTTGGATGCGAGTTTGGAAAACGCTTTGCGATTGTGCCAGACCCAGGCCGTTTTTCCGTTGCCTTGCAGCACCGCAAAACCAGACCGATGCGGTGAGCACGAAATGAACTCCATTCCCAAGGTCGCCTGAAGCTGATTTCGAAGCACACGGCCTTTTTCATTAGGAATCCACCATACGTGCCGTCTTCATTCCAGTCAAACGCCAACGTGGTTTGCTTTTCTTGTCGTGCATCGGCAAGGTTGTATGGCATCGAGAACAATCCAACACGCTGGCTATCCTTCTGGGAGGCGACGACCATCAGTTGATCCCAAAGTGTTGTCATAAACCCGTTAGCTCTGTCGACATTCGTTCCGCTCCAGTTTCTGTAGTTGAACTCACCTGCCGCGAAACGCACTGGTGAGCGAATGCCGGCGACGGTTTTTGCGCGAAGGAAATTACGTGTTGGCGACCAATCATAGTTGTTGGCCATCTGGAAGTCGCAACTCTGTGCGGCGTGTGCTTTTGCGAGAACGCCTGTGCAGGAGATCATCAATGTTATTGCAAAAGAGTCGCCAGGGTAATATCTGCAATCTGATCGGGATAGACTTAGCGGCTGAAAACTGCTGTCCCAACCGGTTGCAGGATCATATTCCAGGCATCCGCTGACAAAAACGCATCGTTGCGCAAGCTGCCCTTCGTCGCAGATTGCACGCTGGCTTTGCTGCAGATTGCACGATGAATGGGCGTCCATCGTGGAATTGGCCCAGTTCTTAAACCGGCACGATGCCCGGATGCGACAAGCTTTCGAAAACAGGCAACTTACTATCGGCCAAGTCCTTAGTTCCGGTTTTGCACTTAGGTGGCGAAGAGCGCTTCGACGAAGCCTTCAGCATCGAAGAGTTCCAAATCATCGATACCTTCGCCGACGCCGATGTACTTCACCGGAATCCCCATTTCCTGACGAATGGCAACCGTCACACCTCCACGTGCAGTACCATCCAGCTTTGACAGCACCAATCCGCTACACTCCACGGCTTCGGAAAAACTCTTGGCCTGACTGAGACCGTTTTGCCCCGTTGTGGCGTCGAGCACCAATAGACTTTCGTGCGGCGCTTCCGGAATCACTTTTTGGATTACTCGACGAATCTTGTCGAGTTCGTCCATCAGATTTTTCTGAGTCTGCAGTCGACCGGCTGTATCGACGATGAGATAATCGGCGCCAAGTTCAACAGCCTTTGAGGCTCCTTCGAAAGCAACTGCCGCGGGATCGGCTCCGCTGTCTTTCCGGACAATGTCGCAGCCAAGGCGTTCACTCCACATCGTCAATTGCTCAACCGCTGCCGCTCGAAACGTGTCACCAGCTGCCAGTACGATTTTGTTGCCGTTCTTCTGCAACAGGTTCGCAATTTTGGCAATCGATGTTGTTTTGCCAGCACCGTTGACGCCGGCAACCAATATCACGGTTGGTCCGGATTCCGCTTTAGCCAGAGGCGACAGCGGATTCTCAGGATCCCACACGGCAGTTCCGTCACCCTTCAACAGTTCACGGAGTTCGCCGCGAACCGTTTCCCAAATCGCGTCGACATCAACTGTTCGACCGCCATGGTCCTCTCGCAGTTTGGACACGATTCGATCCGTTGCGGCTACGCCCATGTCGGTGCGAATCAATCGGCCTTCGAATTCTTCCAGCACCCCGTCGTCGAGGATGTCGCCTGCTTTGAACAGGTCACGGACATCCGTTCGTAAAATGTCCTTCGTCTTTTTCAGGCCGGCCTTGAGGCGGTCAAACAATCCCATTTGCAACTACTTCTTTGTCTTTATGCGACAGCGTATCCCACTGACGGAAGGAGCCATTCACGAAGTCAACGATACGAAACAGACTGAACACAAAATGCGATGATTTACGAATCGCTGAGCTGTTGAAATCTGCCCCACGCGTCATCCCAGGCAGCAGAATCCTGAGGAGTGTATTCGCCAATCGCCTCCGAAGACCGCACCACTTCGCGGATTTCCGACAACGACGAAATATCGCCCGCTGCACGCGCCTGCAAAAGAACATTTCCGAGTGCTGTGGCTTCGATTGGTCCGGTAAATACCGTACGGCCGCAGGCATTCGCTGTGAATTGATTCAACAGCTGGTTCTGAGTGCCGCCGCCAACAATGTGGATCACTTCCACTCGCGTACCCGTGAGCTCTTCCATCCAGCCCAGCACGCGACGATACTTCAAAGCCAGACTTTCCAGCGCACACCGTACAAACTGGCCCTCAGTTTCCGGCACTGGCTGCCCGGTCCGACGACACTCGGCGGCAATAGCCTCCGGCATATCGGGTGGCCCCAGAAATTCGGCACGATCCGGTTCGACCAAAGAACGAAACGGAGCCGCTTCTGTCGCGAGCCGAGTGAGTTCAGCATAGTCGATGTCGTTGCCGCGAGCTGCGAAAGCCACCTTGCAGCGTTGCACGAGCCACAACCCCATGATGTTCTTCAGCACTCGATAAGTTCCGTCGACACCACCTTCGTTGGTAACGTTGTATTCCAATGCCTTTGGAGTCAGGATCGCGTCCTGCACTTCGACACCCATCAAAGACCACGTCCCACTGCTGATGTATGCCCAGTCTGGTTTGCCGGTGCGAGTTGTCGGAACCGCCGCAACGGCGGCCCCTGTATCATGTGTCGCCGGTGTGACAACGTTGAGTTTTCCCAATCCCGTGTAATCGGCGACTTCGTTTCGCAGCGTGCCAAGATTTGCGCCGGGGGTCACAATTTCAGGAAAAATGTCGGTCGGAAGTTCGAACTTTCGCAACAGGTCGCAGGCCCAGTCCCGCGTCGTTGCACTCAACATTTGTGTGGTCGTTGCATTGGTGAATTCCACCACACGACTGCCACTCAGACACCAGTGAAAAAAGTCGGGCACCATCAGAAAACGCTCTGCGTGATCCAGAAGTTCCGGATCACGTTCCTGCATTGCCAACAACTGATACAGCGAATTGATCTGATGGAACTGCATCCCCGTTTCGGCGAAAATCTCCGCTCGCGGAACTCGCGAACAGGCCTTCTGAATCATTCCATCCGTACGACTGTCGCGATAATTCCACGGTTGTCCCAGCAATTCATCGTTCTTGTTCATCAGAACAAAATCAACGCCCCAGGTATCCACTCCTACAGAAACAGCTGACCCTTTCAGCTGAGAGGCTGCCTCTCGCAATCCGTTCTGAATTTCCGACCACAGGCTCGTTAGATTCCAGCGCAGAGTTCCTGCAATGTTGACGGGCCCGTTTGAAAACCGATGAAACTGCTGGAGTCCAATTTTCTTCCCATCGAATCCTCCGGCCATTACTCGACCGCTTTCAGCTCCGAGGTCTACCGCCAGATACGTCTTTTCTGCCATGACTTTCTTCTGTCTTTCGTGTCGTTATTCTTTTGATACTTTGAATCGGTATGACAC
>CAYZYB010000316.1:0-6053 GCA_964481505.1 uncultured Planctomycetaceae bacterium
GCATCGAAATTCTACAGTGACGTTTTCGGGTGGCAAATCACGTCGGCTCCTGGAGGCATGCCTTATCATTTTGCAATCACGACGGAAGTCGACGAACAGATGAACCCGAAAGAAGCGGGCGGAATCAACGGCGGTATGTACAAACGTGAAGACAATGGCGCCAGCAAGACACCAGTCATCGTCATCGAAGTCGACTCTTGTGATCAGCGCGTGAACGATGTTGAAGCTGCGGGCGGATCCACAATTGCCAGTCCGGTACCGGTCGGAGACATGGGTATCTATGCTCAGGTCAAAGACAGCGAAGGCAACATCATTGGGCTGTGGCAGCAACTGCCCGCACGGGACAGCAAGCAACTCAGCCCGGAACGAAGTATTCAGCGGCCTGACTGTCAAATTCGTGGCAGAATCAAGGCAAACCCACAAGGACACCACGTTTACCCCATAGCCCCGGCCGAAGCGTTCTAAGAACGGCCTCGCCTTTGGCACAGCGTCTACAGACTAAACGAACGGAATAGAGAAACTCATGGCCGCCAAACTTTCACCAATGATGGAACGCTATCACGAGGTGAAGGCAGAAAACCCGGGCGCAATTTTGCTGTTTCGCATGGGCGACTTTTACGAGATGTTCTACACGGACGCTCAAAATGCGGCTCGCGTTCTTGGCATCACGTTGACCAGCCGCGACAAGAATTCGGACAACCCGATTCCGATGGCTGGGTTCCCCTATCACCAGCTCGACAACTATCTACAAAAGCTAATTCAAAGCGGTTTCCGAGCGGCCATTTGCGATCAGGTCGAAGATCCCAAAACAGCAAAAGGACTTGTGCGTCGTGAAGTCACTCGAGTTATCACGCCCGGGACACTCACGGACGACCAGCTACTCGATCCACGCGAAAGCAACTTCATCGCGTGTGTAGCTCCGGCGAAAACGAGCATCGGATTAGCATGGCTCGAACTTTCGACAGGCCGGTTTCTGGTATCCGACATCGAACCCGCCCTGCTGCAGGACGAACTTGCCCGCATTCGGCCAGCCGAATGCCTTGTACCGGAGGACTATGCCGCCGACGGAGAACTCCCGGTTGCTCGCGCGGACCTCGGCGGTCCCGTCTTAACCGGTCGGCCAGCGTGGTGTTTTTCCAAAGACGAATCCCGACGCCTGCTGCACGAACACTTCGGCACAAAGACCCTGGAAGGCTTTGATGTCGAAGAGGATTCGCCCGCCGTCACCGCAGCCGGCGCTCTGCTGGAATACATCCGGGACACGCAAAAGTCAGCACTGCTGCACATCACACGACTGGAAAGTTATCGCCGCAACAGGCACATGATCATCGACGAAGCCACTCGTCGAAGTCTTGAGCTCACCCACACGATGCGTGATGGCCGTCGCGAACAAAGCCTGCTGGGCGTGATCGACGAAACATGCACTCCAATGGGCGCCCGTCTGATGGCCGACTGGTTGTCCAGCCCGCTAACAGACCTGCAACAAATCGGCGACCGACACGACGCCGTCGAAGAAATGCTCGGTGACCTCGGGCTGCGCGATGATCTCCAAAGTCTGCTGAAGGGAATGTATGACCTGCAACGACTCACGTCCCGAGTTGCCACAGGCCGGTGCAGTCCGCGAGACTTGAGTTGCCTGGCGCAAACACTGGGGCAGCTTCCCAAACTTAAAGCTAAACTGACATCGCGTAAAGCAGCACGCCTGCAGACACTCGAAGAACGCGTGGACCTGTGCCCGGAAGTCCGACAGGCGATCAGCGAAACCATCGTCGATGAACCGCCAGTCACCGCAGCGGACGGCGGCGTGGTTCGAGAAGGCTTCGACGCCAAGCTTGACGAACTTCGCGATCTGTCCAAAGGTGGCAAGCAGTGGATCGCGTCGTACCAGGCTCAGGAAAGTGAACGCACGGGCATTCCAAATCTAAAAATTGGCTTCAACAAAGTCTTTGGCTACTACCTGGAAGTCACGGCGGCTCACTGGAGCAAAGTTCCCGACGACTACATCCGCAAGCAGACACTGAAGAATCAGGAACGCTATATCACGCCGGAACTGAAGGAGTACGAAGACAAAGTTCTGCGAGCCGAAGATCAAAGCAAAGCGTTGGAACAACAAATCTTCGCCAAGCTAAAAGAAGACGTCTGCCAGCATGTCGGTCGCTTATTGCTGACGGCGGATGCTCTGGCGGAAATCGACGTCTTTGTTGGCCTGGGAACGCTGGCTGCCGCAGCAGGTTACTGTAGACCGGAAATGACCGAAGAACCGGTGCTCGACATTCGCGAAGGCCGACACCCGGTGCTGGATCGTTTGATGCCGGCGGGAGAGTTTGTGCCCAATGATGTGCGATTGGGGATCGACGAAGGCGAAACAGAATCTGAGAGTGACACCAAACAAAAAAAGGTGAACACCACCGGCCGCGTGCAAATTATCACGGGGCCCAACATGGCTGGTAAAAGCACTTACATTCGTCAGGCCGCACTGCTGACAGTGATGTCACAGATGGGCTCGTTCGTACCTGCCAGCGAAGCTCGCATTGGCATTGCCGACCGCGTGTTTGCCCGTGTTGGAGCCAGCGATGAACTCGGCAAAGGCCAGAGTACATTCATGGTGGAAATGACAGAAACCGCCCGCATTCTGAACAGCGCGTCCAGCAGCAGCGTCGTTATTCTGGATGAAATCGGTCGCGGCACCAGTACTTATGACGGCATTTCTTTGGCCTGGAGTATCACCGAAAATCTGCATGACGAGCTACAATGCCGCACGATGTTCGCGACGCACTACCACGAACTCACAGACCTCACCGCAACGCTCAAACACGCGTCCAACTGGCACGTTGCCGTTCAGGAAAACAACGACGACGTCATCTTTCTGCACCGCGTGATCGAAGGTGCCGCCGGACGCAGCTACGGAATTCACGTCGCCAAACTGGCTGGAGTTCCTCGCAGCGTCACAGAACGAGCGGCAAAAATTCTCGACATGCTGGAAAGCCAGCACGTCAGCGACGACGGCAAACCAAAGGTTCCAAAACGCGAAAACACGCGGCAGAAAAAACAGCAACTCAGCCTGTTCGACTTCCCGGAAGACCCGCTACTGGACGAAATTCGCCAATTGAATGTGGACGAAATGTCGCCAAGAGAAGCCATGGACGAGCTGTATCGGCTGACACAAAAACTGTCTGCCAGGAAATAGAGTTTCCGTTGCCGGGATCCCGCGTTGCTCAGGAAATCGCCTGCAGGTGAACTACTGTAGCGAATCGTAAATCACGTCGAGCGGTACCAATGTGATATCAACGTCCTCCAGTGGCATCGGATTCTGCAGTTCCACGGTTTGTTCCTGATGAGAACTCCAGACATCATCTATTGGTGGTCGCTGCTTCACGATTCCATATATCGACTTGACCATTTCGATTGGCCCTTCAGAAACTCCCAGGGCCTTCGTGCGGCCAACTGCGTGACCGAGAAGAGCAAATCCGCCCTGCGTGGCTCGACCAACCGCGGCATCGAGGAAGAACGTGGCACTGCTGCCCATTCGAGCACCGAAGGCCGGGAAAAGAACAAGATAGCTTTCTCGTTCGAGCTTTCGCTGACCAGTCATCCGGGAATAGCCAATCACTTCACGAATTGCGGGCGTATCAATCCACAGCGGACTTCCTGGCAGGTATGTCGAAGCTGCCCGCAAACTAGGATAGCGAGACTCAAGCGTTTGCTTTGCGTGAGCACTTTCACGAAGTGCGATGCTGGCTCGATCAGAATACAAACTAATCGAATTCGTAAACGGATTGTACTCATCGTTTCCGAACAGTCGCCCTGGCGTGATCGTATATTTGGCTGCAGCAAACGCTCCAACGGTGTAACGTGCTGCCGGATGAATCGCCTTGTTGTTCCTCAGCCGCCTCCATTCACCAAGCGGGTCGTATTGATTGATGCGAACCTTCACGTCGTCGAGACCACGGGAAGCCAGATAGCGGCTGACCTGCCGTTCGGTTTCCGGTGAAACACTGTGACTGTCAACTTTCGTATTCCACAGCAACAGCTTGTTGGGAATTCCCATCACCCAGCCGGCACCGTCAAGCAACATGTTTTTCTTACCGCGTTCAACGCCTCCTTCGAGGCCTGAATAAGCACGTGACTTCCGACCGCCCCCCTGCCCTGTGCAGCCCGGGCACCCGTCTGAACATCCGTCGTCACAACAACCCATCAATGGCGGGCACTCGCCGCACTCAGACAGAAGCAGAGGCTGGCAACCTTCCTGAATAGTGCATCCGTCAGCGGCTTCGCCACATGTTGCCGGGCAGTCGCCACAGGAATCTTTGGCAAGAAATGAATGTGATGTTGAGCAGCCGGAAACAGCTGCAATGCACATCAACGACAGGAAGAAGCGATCCATCGCAAAACCTCGAGTGTTTGAGCCAGTAGAGAGAGAGAATCGGCCCGGATTCGCAATCCATTGCGGTTTGTCTGGTGGAGGAAATTCGCTCCACCTGGCATCGAGTATCGACAGTCGCGAGTCCGACATTCATCCGATGCAAAGCCAGCGCAAAGACCGCTGCGACAAGTACGACGGCACTCACCGGAGCAACCAGAACAGAAGGTCGCGTCCCTACGATCGGAGCAATCGGAATCGTGAATCGGTTAGTCCGGTTATTCACTCTGCAACACCCACTGGCGCTGTGACTTGTCTTGCAGCACCCGACCTGTCGATTGAAGTCACAGGATCATAATAAGCCGTTCTACACGGAGAATTCGGACACATACGAAGTTGGGGATAGTCGTGAGTGCTGTCAAACGCATCGATACCGGCGCAGCAGAATCTGCCGGTCAATCCGCTTCAATTGACACCGGTGGTGACCTGAAGATTGGTAACCAGTGGAATGCGATCACCATCCTTGCGCATTCACAAACGCATCCGCTGAAAGCCGTCTGCGAACTGACAGAAAACGCGATCGACGCCGGCGCGTTAAACATCGAATTCCAGCGATTTCGTAAGGGCGGTGAGACCTGGATGCGAATCACTGACGATGGCGGCGGCGTGGTCCTGAACGATAAAGGAATGCCCGACTTTCGTTACATCGCCACGCACATTTGTGATTCGATGAAACGAAAACTCGACGACCTGGAACGCAAGAATGTTCACGGCGAATACGGCATCGGCCTGTTGAGTTTCTGGACGCTGGGTCGCGAACTGCGAATGGTTTCGCCTGACCGCAATGGCCTGTTTCACGAAATGTATCTGAAGCGTGGTGAAAAGACTTATACCGTCACACCTCTGGGCAAAATCCCGGAACTCAACGGCGCTCGGGTTCTGGTCGGCCCAATGCTGGATTCGACGCGTCAGGTTGTGACTGGCGAAAAAATCCAGAAGTTTCTGTCAGCAGAACTGCGCGATCGTATTCGAGCAACCGGCGCAAACATCACCATCATCGACCGCGTCGCTCGCAAAGAACTGGTGGTTGCCCCGAAGGAATTCGATGGTGATCGTATTCGATTACCTGACTCCATCAGCACACCGATGGGCGATGTCGCTTTGGAACTCTATCTAACGCCGCCCACGGGAGACGGTGGCGCCGAAGTATCATTGTGCAAAGATGGCACTCGAGTTCTGAACCACATTGGTGAGTTATTGCACTTTGAAGGCGAACCATGGAACGACGCAAGACTGCGTGGCCGAATCGATTGCCCTTTCCTTAAGCTGGCTCCAGGTACACGGCAGGGTGTCGTCCCCGACAAGCGACTCGACCAGTTTGTCGACGCAGTCAATTCGATCGCCGATGAACTCGCAAAGATGCTCACTCAGCGAAACCTGGCCGAGACAGAAGAAGCCAGTCGTCGCATTCAATTAAAAGTTCACAAAGCTCTGAAGTCTGCGATCAAGGAATTGCCGGATCAGGACTATCTGTTTTTCGACCTGCCAGGAAGAAACCGGCGCAAACGCAAACCCGGCACTACAAAAAAGACAAACGCTTCCAAAGCGGCGGTCGACGAACGCAAACGACGAATTCTGCCGTTCGAACCTGGTCCTTTAAAGTCGATTTCGATTACTCCACAGAGTGCTCGAA
>CAYZYB010000317.1:0-6047 GCA_964481505.1 uncultured Planctomycetaceae bacterium
GCCCAGGCTGGGACGTCATCGTCAACGGCATGAAGATTCAACTGAACGCTCTGATGCATGCGAAGTTTCTGGAAGAAACGCCCTGGCCGTGGCTCATGCAATTCGTTCGCTATATGAACTGCATGCGTCGACGAGTCGATCGACTGAATTCCGGCCGCATCAACGACGAGCGTCTGATGGAACAGGATTTTTCGCAATACGAAGTGCGCTACCACCAACGCCGTGCCGAACACGCAAAGCAGCAGTTCAACGACCCCATGCTGGACCACTACCGCTGGATGCTGGAAGAATTCCGCGTCAGCCTCTTCGCATCAAAGCTGGGTACCGCAATCAAAGTCGATGGTCGGAAGCTGGATGAACAGTGGGAACGTGTGAGTTAATCCGCAGGAACTGGACACATAGGATGATGATCGCGCCCACAGCGTTCGTGGCGCTATGTCGACTGCCCGTCCCACATCTTACGTTGCTCGCAATACTTGACTGAATTGTTCGCCAAATCGAGAGAGAGGCAGGTGAACACCAAGTCCAAGCGTCGGCAAGATTTTCACAGACTTCAGCATAGGCATGCCGAAATCCGAGTTCTGAACTTCTGTATCGAATAACGAATTGACCCTTGTAGCGCAGCGGTTCCACCGCTTAATGACTGGTTTCCATCGAGACACGAGAAACACTCTCGCAACCTCAAAGTCGCCAGAATGAACCACGATCGCTGCGCGCTGTTTTCGAGGATTTCGAATCGAAACCTCGCTGAATGAAGGGGCTCCAGCATTCTGGCGACGCCAGCTACGACAAACTCACTGAATAGAAACAGAGCTTAATCGGTCAGCACGGGCGCCAAGTAGATATTTCGATAAGCCACATTGGTATGGTCGCCCTGTAAGCAGATTGGGCCGGGTGCTGTTGGGTCTGTGAAGACGGCTCCGCCTGTTGGGCCTGGCACCGGCTGGTTGTCGATGACTTTTTCTCCGTTCAGAATCACGGTGACATGGCGGTTTACGAGAGTCAGGTCGTAGGTCTGCCATTCTCCGCCTGGTTTGCCGACATTCTTTGATGGCGGGATGCTGCCGAAAATTGCACCGACGCCCTGGATCCCCTGCATGCGACTGTCGCGATCGACCACCTGAGCTTCATACATGCCTCGCATGTAGACTCCGCTGTTGCGATCTTTTTCGATGAGGAATTCGATGTGCAACCAGAAGTCTTCAAAAACCGCTTCGGTGCGTAAATTGGCGTACGCTCCCGTAGCACTGAAGTCGGTCTTGGGCGTTGTGTTGACCAACATCCCGTCTTTGGCGCTCCAACCGTTGATCTTATCACTTTCGTGCGGCTTCCAACCTGTTAAATCTTTGCCGTTAAATAGAGAGATTGGCTGTCCAAAGCGAACGGTAGACAAATCCGGTGGCGTTGATGGGACGGGTGGGATTTTCTTTCCTGTGAATGTGTCACGTGTCACACTCCCGTCTTTTGAAGTGCTGACGATGACTCCGTCCAGTTTTCCGTCTTTGATGCCGACATCAACCGTTTTGGAGGAGGTCGCTTTTTTGTTTTGCTTCAGAGAAAACGTCAGTCGCCCATTGGATTCCTGGACGTTTTTGTGCGGACCATCCGGGCCAACGTGCAGCCGCATGCGAACGGTTGTCTCTGAGTCCGTTTTCCTGATGCTCAACCAGGCAGGAGTGCCGGAATCGAGTTTGACAGACCAGTCACCTGTGAGCTCTTCCGCCCAGGCGACGGACGCTGGCAAACTGGAAAAAGCAATGCACGAGCAGAGCATGAATTTGGGGATAGCTATGACGATCGAACGTTGAGAGGTCTGGTACATTGGAATCGGCGTTTTTCGATTGGGTATTGGACGATAAGGGAATAATATCAGTCGATAGATTCGGTCGGTGCGGCATCTAAGCGATATCGTATTGCTGTTTCCGTAAGTTGCGAGCCCAGCATTTTTCTACATATTGAGCGACTTGGGTTGCATCGAGCAGGAAAGTTAAACCCGGACAGATACAATCCACGAAGAAGAACAGTGCAACTTGTCCGGAGGTGGTATGCGTTTGTTGCACAGACCCTGATGGCAAATCTAAGGAAACGGAACGATGCAAAAGCTTGTCGACGGAATTCACAAATTTCGGAATGAAGCGTTCGCTCAGGACAAGCAATTGTTCGAACGACTGGCGGATGGACAGAACCCGATGGCTTTGTTCATTACATGCTCCGATTCACGGATCGATCCGAATCTGCTGGCACAGTCTAAGCCCGGAGATTTGTTCATTCAAAGAACGGCTGGCAATATTGTGCCGCCGTATGGCTCTGTCTTCGGTGGAGAAGCGGCGACCATCGAATACGCGGTCACTGGACTGAAGATTCAGGACATCATCATCTGCGGACATTCGCACTGTGGAGCGATGGGTGGTCTATTAAAACCGGACGCGATCAAGACGATGCCAGCTGTCGCCGCGTACCTGGAACACGCCGAATCCACTCGACGTATTCTGGACGAAAACTACGCTGAGGTAACAGACCCACAAGAGCGTCTGATGCTGGCTGTCAAAGAGAACGTTCTTGTGCAGCTCGAAAGCCTCAAGACTCACCCATCCGTCGCAGCGGCGATTGGGCGAGGTGATTTGAAACTGCATGGTTGGGTGTACAAGTTCGAAACCGGCGACGTACTTTCGTTTGATCCGGGGAAGAACGAATTCCTGCCACTGGTAGACGTTAAGCCGGACGCATAAAAACGAAAGGCCCGCAGCCTACGCGAACCACCACTCGGAATCGCTAATAGCTTCTTGCCCCTGCAGCGACCGACATCGGTTCCACCGATACTTGCTTCACCGGCAAACCGGCAATCCGACGTGGGGGTGATGTCGAAATGAGGAAAGCAGGAATTAAGGAAAGTTGCCGTTCGAGCGACTCTTTCTTAGTTCCTGCTTTCCTTATTCAAACTGGCCAGGAGCCCGCCCACGAGATTCCCGGAAGAACGCCTTTTTAGTGCGCTGGTGGCGGGCTGTTTTGGTACGCTCGATTTCGGTACAGGAAGTCGATGATGTTGCCTTCGTGCGGCTGCAGCCAGTTCAGGGCAAACGTGGGAACCGGACCGACATTCAGGCGATCGATGTTGCGAGCACCCACGAGTTGCGACGCCCATGCTTGATCGTTGGTGATCGCCGTCCCAACCAGCGTGCTGCCGATTTTCTTCAGCATTTGATCCTGTGGACACTTCGTAACCGAAGCAAAGGGGAACATGAATTCTGTGTTTGCCATGTCGTCGTTCACATCACTGACGTGAAGAATGGTAGGACGCAGGTAGTCACAGCGTTCTTTCTGAACCAGTCGATCGCCACTACGATATTGTGCGGTCACTTCCGTCACAGCGGATGACTTGCAACCGTCTTCGATCATGTTGTTCATCGCTTCCGCCGCGCCTTCCATCGTGAAGGCCGCCAGCGCCGCGTTTTCGTCGGTGGTTGGCAGTGCTTCGATGGGACCGATCTGTTTCGCGATGGCATCGGCAATTTCTTCGGTGTGGCGTGACGCCCAGATGCCCGAACAGTTGATGCAACTGCGGCCACCATTAATCAGGACGCTCTTCACCATCAGATCGAGATAGTCTTCCCACTGATCGACGACGTCATCGCCAAGAAGAATCTTGCTGAAGCCGGGACCGTGAGCCTGCACGCCTGGATTGCTCGCGTACTTTTCGACCGTGGCCGTGCCACCGAACACCATGGCACGGTTACACTGATCGACGACTGCGTTGCCGACTTCATGCGGCCCCGGATACAAACAGAACGCTTCCCGCGGAACGCCGGCCTGAGCGAACGCTTCGTACATGCGAAACGGTGTCCACGGTTCTGATGAACCAGGCTTCAGGACCAGACCAACCTGCAGCGGAATCGCGGGGAGCCACAGCGTATGAACGCCTGGCGAATTCGACGGCAGCACCAGACCGATCGCATCCGTCGTCGCCTGATAACTGACCATCACGCCACGGCTTTCCATGCCGTAGCCTTTGTGCAAAATCTCCAGTGGCAAGCCGCGTGTGAGTGCATCCAAAGTCGCACCCATGTTCTTCAACACGAATGCGATTTTGCTCATGTTGCCCTTCGCCATGTTCAGCGGCAGACCAGTTGTTGCGGACTGAATTGAACAAAACTGATCCGGCGTCTGCATGCCGTCGCCGAGTGGCAGTTCGGCATTCAAAAACAGGTCGGCCGCTTTTTCGCACATGCCGATGAGAGCTTCCGGCGTGAACTGCCGCAAAGCTTCTCGCGCTGCCGCCGCTTTTCGCATGTCCATTTTGACCAGGCCAGCATTGGCCTGATGCATCCGGGCCATCACTTCACCGGTTTCGAAGTGGACAACGTCAGCTTTTTCGAGTGACTCGTAAGGTTTGCCCCAGCGGACGACAGGAATTTCGATCATTGATTTGGCGGGATTTGCTGTGTGATGAGAAGGAAACGAGTTCTAACACAGACATGTTAGAACCACGCCTCATCAATTCAAATCCGGGAGCGATGATCCTTTCAAGAATTGCGATGGGGCTCCGGTTTCGCAGGTTATTGCGTCCGGCTGGCGGGCCACGAGTGGCAATGAAAGCACCACATTCGAATCTTCGAATCAAAATACTTGCGAAAAGCTGTGCTCACTGTTTGCACTCAGGTGAACACAGCAGAGTGTGCACAGATCGAACCAAATCCGTCCTGTGCTTCACACGGACCAACATCACTCGAATTCTCATGGAGTCCGGCAGAGTGGACGCATGGTGACAAATCGACCAACTTTCCAGGAGTTGAATCGTTAGAACCTGCTTCGTTGCGAAGCAAGAACCGAGGCTGCAACAACTACGTTCTACGGAGCCGCCGCCATTTATTTCGGGCGGCATCGCGCCAGCCGTCTAGCTTGACGGCAAGTGTGGATGCGGTGTCGTGCTGTTCGGCGATCAAGCGCCCCCATCCAAAGGGATTCGAACCTGGCACGACCAGTTCTTCTTCTGTTGTGAGACAACAGGTCGCCTGTTGTGCGGCCGCCGTTGCGAAATATTCCGGACCGGCAAAGCCGCGTTTTAAGATCCCATACGGCAGAGACAACGTCGGGTGAGTGATTCCAAATTCTGTTTCGAGCACGTCAAGGCTGGTCGCCAGGTTCTCTTTGAACACTTCACCGCGACCGCGATAATCTTCATGCGTGTGAGTGTGCGAGCCGAATTCGATCATTTCGCTGGCCAGCAACTGATGACACTCGTCCATCGTCAGAGCTCGCCAGGTATCAGGATGCACAGATCCGCTGCCTTTCAACGACCAATCGTCGAAAGGAAAGGGATCTGCGGAATCCAGGTAGCCGGTCGCCAGAAAAATGGTGGCTGGAACCTTTAATTCTTCCAGAATGGGAAGAGCATGCAAAAAGTTATTGGCGTAGCCATCGTCAAAGGTCACGACGAAGACGTTGCTGGGAATTTGCTCACCACTCACCGACGCTTCAACCAGGCGACTCAAAGACCACGCGACATACCCCCGTTTCAAGAGACCTGAAAGTTGATTGCGAAAGCGATCGGGGGTGACATTCCATGATGGCGGAAGGTTTTTCGGTGTACTGTCTGTCGGAACGACACGATGATACATGAAGATACCGGGAAACGTCGGCTGAGGAGCCGGAAGCAGACGGCGCAATGGAATACATCCGCGTACGACCGCAGCGGCTTTCCATTCGTGAAAGCGCTTGGCCGATTCCCCGCCGTCCAACAGATCGGCAGGTACCTCTCGATAGTCAACCTGTTCGTCTATTGCAGTAATCATGATCGCAATTCATCAAGGGTTTCGTCATAGATTTTGGCCACGGCCGACGCCATCGCCGTGTTCGAAAACTTGTCCTGGTAGTCGTCGATGGCATTGGTTCGCAGTGCTTCCCAGCTCAGTTCACCGTTCAGAATTCGCAGCAACTGTTCGCTCAGGGAATGCGGATTTGCCGCTTCCGCCAGCAGGCCGTTGTGTTCGTGACGAATGACGTCAACGATGCCATCGACCTTGCTGCCGACAACTGGCACACCAGCAGAC
>CAYZYB010000318.1:0-6033 GCA_964481505.1 uncultured Planctomycetaceae bacterium
TGAAAGTGTCGAAGCAGCGTGCGATACTCTCCGGGTTGTGTTTTTGGGAACAAGGTGAAATTGCATGGCTTTATCGCAACTGTTCGGGTTTAGACCCCAAGTCAAACCCTGTTCCTCGCAGTTGCCGAACACGAACAGAACGTGGCTGCAGTCACTTTTTGCTGAAAACACCGGTCGAAAAACTCGTCGCACAAATTCCATATGCAACGATCGCGGCGAAGCGCTGGAAGAGCGGCTTGTGCTATCAGGCATTGGCCTTCAAAGTCAGTATTACAACTCCAGCGATCTGAGCGGATCTCCGGCGCTGGTTCGCAACGACGCGAGCATCGATTTCGATTGGGGGAACGGGGCGCCAGATGCCGCTGTGAATGCGGACAACTTTTCCGTTCGTTGGTCAGGTGAAGTAGAAGCTTCGTTGACGGAAACTCATACGTTTTATGTCAACGCCAACGATGGAGTTCGGTTATGGGTGAATGGGCAGTTGCTGATTGATCAGTTCGATGCAAACGCCGTCAGCGACGCGATGGCCGACATCGATCTGATCGCCGGGCGGCGATATAACATTCAGCTGGAGTACCGGGAAGTCACCGGCGATGCATCGGTGAGTCTCGAATGGAGCAGCCCGTCCAACGCACGCGAAGTGATTCCTCAGGCGCAGTTGTTCGCGGCAGAACGCGGCTCGCTTTCATCTGAACGTTTCAATGGAATTTCCGGTGGAACTGTGGCAAGCCTGACCGGCGACGCAGACTTCCCGCACAATCCTGATGTCGTTTCCAGCCCAACCAGTTTCACAGTGACAAGCAACGCGGGCAACAACATTGGGCAGCGATTGCACGGCCTGCTGCATGTTCCGGAAACTGGCGAATACACGTTTTACATTGCCGCCGACAATCAGGCGGAGCTGTGGTTGAGCAACACCGCCAACCGCGCTCAACTGACGAAAATCGCCGAAGTCTCTTTGCCCGTTGCGGTGCAGGACTTTACCGCGACTGCCGAACAACGATCGGTCGTCTTACAGCTGGTTGCAGGTCAGGCGTATTATATCGAAGCCCTGCATGCGGACGACAGCGGCAGTGATCATTTGGCAGTTGCCTGGCAGCATCCGGGCAGCGTTTCGATCGACGTGATTGGTGGGCAGTATCTGTCTCCTGCTTTGCCAACGGTAAGAGTGTTCGCGACGAATCCGTCTGTATCCGAAGGAAGCCCCGCGCCGGCTCAGTTAAGCATTCAACGCAGCGGACCGAAGACCAACGCGTTGACGGTTCACTACGACGTCGACGGTTCGGCGACCAACGGGACCGACTATCAAACGCTCGGCGGCATCATCACGATTCCCGCCGGTGAGGACAGTGTCGATCTGGACATCACACCGCTCACTGATGCAGTGAACGAAGGTGACGAAAAACTGATCGTAACTTTGCGTGACAGCGCGGGATACGACGTTGGTCTGAAAAGCGAACGTTCGGCGAACGTGACATTGCAGGACGATCGCGACGTGCAATCCGGCGGTGCAACTCTGCTTGATGGCGTCGCATTGAACGACTTCACTCACTTTGGGGGCTCGTTTTCAACTCAGAGTGTCGCTGGAGTCGGCGACGTAATTCAGGCGCAGATTACGGGCACGCCGGCGAGTCAGTTTAATGCTCAGTTGCGGCAGGCGATCGACAGTCCGGTCACGGCGGGCGACATTTTGTATGTCGAATTTCGAGTTCGTTCGATTGGCGGGCCCGGGCAGATTGCGGTCATCTTTGAAGACGTCAATACGTTCAATAAATCGTTGTCGCAGGGACTGGATGTGTCCACCGAATGGCAGCGAGTTCAATTGCCGTTTGTTGCAGCCGAAGATCACGCCTCAGGCGATGCGAACTTCGGTTTCCATTTGGGCTTTCAGGCTCAAACGTTGCAGTTCGCCGACCTTCAATTGTTGACGTTCGGTGCAGCAAGGGCATTGGCTCCGGAAACCAACTTCGGCTTGAATAATCTCGGCGGTGGAACATGGGGAAGTGCTCAAACAGTAACGGTGGCCGGACAATCGTTTGACTTCACCTATCAGGTGGAAACCCACACCGTGCCTGTTCAGGTCTGGCACCTGCAGGCGACGGCACGTAGCGAATCTCCGGTCAGCAATGGCGATACGATGAGGCTCACGTTTTACGCGCGAGCTGTCGCCGGCGCGAATCCGAGAACGAGACTGGTTGTCGCACGAGTCAACGATAACTTTTCGACGTTGCATGCAGAAGATATTCCGCTGACCGCAACGTGGCAACAACATTCGATTGACGTTGTTGCCGACGGCGACTTCGACCCGAACGGGCTGCAGGTCGCCTTTAATCTTGGTTACGGTCTGCAGACTGTGGAGCTGGGTGGATTCCAATGGGACAACCTGGCAAACGCCGCGAACCTTGACGAACTTCCGCGGCAGGTTCCGGCGGTCAGTTATGGCGGGCGCGATGGCGACGATGCCTGGCGAAGCGACGCGGATGCTCGTATTGCCGCAGAACGAACGTCTTCCGTCACAATCAATGTTACCGACGCCAACGACCAACCGCTGGATGGAGCTGTCGTCAGTCTGCGACAAAACGAACACGCGTTCCGTTTCGGTTCGGCGATCAATAACACCAGCGGACAACTGGCCGCAGACGCCAACGAAACCGGACAGAAGTATCAAAGTGAAATCAACCGGCTATTCAATACGGTAGTCGCAGAAAATTCGCACAAGTGGCCGCAGTGGATCAATGATCGGGATCGCGCTCTTGAACTGACCGAGTTCGCGGAAGACAACGACCTGTTTCTGCGAGGTCATGTGGTGATTTGGCCAAGTCGCGACAACATGCCGGACGTCATCTGGGACGAATACGATTCCCGAGTGGCGAACGATGGCACAGCGTCGGCCAACGCCTGGCTGGAAACTCGCATTGAAACTCACTTCGACGACATTATCGAAACCTTCCGCGGTCGAATCACAGAATGGGACGTCGTCAACGAACCGTTCACCAACCATGACGTGATGGACATTCTTGGCGATGACATCGTGGTCGACTGGTACCAGCGTTTTCGAGACGCCGATCCTAACGTGGACCTTGCGTTGAACGATTTTCAGATCTTCGCCAGTAACGGCAACAATACAAATCATCGAAACGACTTCGATGGCTGGCTGACCGACTTATCCAACGCCGGTTTACTGGACGTCATCGGCGAACAAAGTCACTACGGCGAAACCAATCTGACCGACATCGACGTGCTCGGGAATCTAATCACTCATTACAACACGACCTTCAACGCGGCCGTGGCGATCACAGAATTCGACGTCAACACCAAGGACGAACAGCTTCAGGCCGACTACCTGCGCGACTACATGACCATGGCGTTCAGCCAACCTGCGATCAGCGAATTTCTACACTGGGGATTTTGGCAGAACCGGCACTGGCTTCCGGATGCGGCGTTATATCGTTCCGATTTCAGCATCAAGCCCAACGGCCAGGCGTACGAAGACCTGGTCTTCGGCAACTGGTGGACGGACACAACCGGCACAACTCGCGGCGGCGAACTTCAGACCGACGCGTTCCTGGGCAGCTACGATGTGCTGGTGCAATACGAAGGCAACACGTACACCGCGACGGTCGACGTTGACGATTCCGGCAACAGCAGCGTGACGGTAAAGATCGAACCACCAGAACTCACGCTGACCGTCGACGCCGCATCGATCAGCGAAGACAGTGGCGAAGCGACGGCGACTGTTGTTCGAACCGGCGACACGTCCGCCGCGGTCATGGTGGCTCTGTCTTCTAACGACACCAACGAAGCAACCGTCCCCAACAACGTGACGATTCCCTCCGGGCAAACATCGGCCACGTTTACTGTATCGGCTGTTGATGACGGAGTGCTCGATGCGGCTGCCACGGTCACTCTGACCGCGGCTGCGGCGAGCTTTGAGAGTAGTACGGCAGAAATCGTGGTAGAAGATCTGCTGAACCATCGCATGTCGCAACTGACCGTTATCGTGCAGGACCAAAACGGCAATCCTCTACCAAATGCGACGATTGATGTGTCGATGACCCAACACGGTTTCACCTTCGGGACTCAGGTCCGAGACCGTTTGTTTGGGCTGACCGATCAAGCCGAATTCGATGCGTTGACTGACACTCAGAAGCAGGGTTTGTTGGCTGGTGGTGCGGGATTTGTTCCCACCTGGACGGATGTCGTTAACTATCGCGAAGCCGTGTTTTCTCACTTCAATCACATTGTGCCGACGAATGGTGTGCAGTGGATTGCGTTCAATAACTCCGGACCAGCAAACGTCGATACGGCCGTCAATCTGGGTCAGGCGGCAGGCTTTACAGTCACTGGACACGCGGCCGTTTGGGGCAAGGACGACTGGCCGACGCCCAACGAATTCCGCCCGGCGGCGAACCCGGATCCGCAGGAATTCCTGAACGCTCTGATCGCCGATCGCCTGTCACCGACAGGTGTTCTCGGTCGATACAGCGACACGGGCGCAGGCCCAACGATCACCGACTGGGACGTGCTGAACGAGCCGCTGCACGAACATTATTACGCCAACACGTTCGTCAACGCCGGGTTCTACGCGAACTCGACGGAATTCTACGCAGACGTCTTCCGTCGAGCTCACGCGGTGCGTCCGGATGCTCGACTGGCGGTCAACGATTACAACATCATCAGCAGCAGCGGAGACGCAGCAGCGCGCGAATACCGCGACTTCGTTAATGCCGTCAACGCTGAACTGGCGGGTGAAGACGCTGCAATCGAAGTCATCAAAGTTCAGGCTCATATCGGGCTGTCCAACATTTCAAAAGCCGACATTACTCGCCGCCTCGACATCCTTGCCGAAACCGGTCTGCCAATCGTGATCAGCGAATTCGACATGCGCGACGATGCGGGGCAGTTGAACGTCAGTCAACAGGAAGCGACCTTCCGCAACTTCCTGGAAGCTTCATTTGAACACCCCAGTGTCGACGCCTTCACGATGTGGGGATTCTGGGATCCGGGACACTGGCGAGGCAACGGTCCGCTATACAATGCTGACTGGACTTTCAAAGACGAAGCGTCACCGTGGACAGATCTTGTCGAAGGCGACTGGATGTCCGAACAACTCAACCAATCGGTCGACGCGAGCGCTCGCTGGACGAATGATCTGGCTCTGTTTGACGGCACATACACAATTACGGCCACAAATGGTTTGAATTCCACGACAGTTAATGATGTCCAGCTGACCGATGATTTCGAAATCACTGTGACCGTCAACAACGCCGCGCTGACGCTGGATGTCGCGGCGGATTCTGTGTCAGAAAACAACGGTGCTGGCGCTACAACGGCGACCGTAAGTCGCAATACGGACATCACCAGCGAACTTATCGTTACGCTGGCCAGCAGCGATGAAAGTGAAGCCACTGTTCCTGTCATGGTCACCATTGCGGCGGGACAGACAACGTCTGCAGCATTTGCTATCGATGCCATAAGCGACGGCATTGTCGATGGCACGCAGACAGTAACGATCACGGCGACCGCAGGTGGCCACGCTTCCGCAACTGATACTGTTGACATCACGGACGAAGACACACCGCAACTCACTGTCGTGTTTTCCGAAACCTCCGTCCGAGAAACCGCCACAGCAACAGCCACAGTCAGCAGAAACACCGAAACCACGACAGCGTTAACGGTCAGCATCACCAGCAACGACGACGGCGAAGCGACCGTTCCGGCAACAGTCACAATTCCGGCAGGGCAAACATCCGCGTCTTTCGACGTTTCCGCGGTCGACGATGACGTTCTCGATGCCGCACAAACCGTCAGCATCACAGCTTCAGCCAATCTGCACGATGACGGGACAGCATCGCTGGAGGTGGTCGACATCCTGGCACACCGGACGTCTGAATTAACCGTTCGAGTCCAGGATCAATTCGGCAATCCGCTGCCGGATGCCACGATTGACATTCAGCAGACGCAACACGGCTTCAAATTCGGAACTCAGGTCCGTGATCGCATGTTCGCCATCACGCAGGCAGAATTTGATGC